>NZ_JAERVL010000015.1 GCF_016745835.1 Caldalkalibacillus salinus
TCTGTGTCCGCTTCAGCTTCCACTGCTGCTTCTTCGGTGCCTGCTTCTACATTAGTATCAGTGTCCGCTTCAACTTCCGTCACTTTATGATCTTTATTATATTGTACAAATTTGACTTTATCTGTTGCGATGTCTCTCACTTGCCACCCTTTATGAGAGCCTTCTAGCTCTCTTACAGTTTGTGACACCAGTTGTCCGTGATGATTATACGCTTGTTTACTCAGTTCTCCTGCTTCTTGAGCAGATACGGAAGCACCTGCTGAAATGAATGCAGAAGTCGCAAGTGACATCGACATCAACACAGGGAGTAATTTTTTTCGATAGTTTGGTTTTTCAGATCGTTCATTAAAGGGTCTACCTGCTGTCATGATGTTTTACCTCCTTTAAATCAAATCTTCCTCATAGTGTCTGGCTTTAGTTCCCAGTGCTGTATTCTTTTATTTACATTATCATTTATGTATAGGCATCACCTACTTCCTAGTATTTAAGCAGCTTGTATTTGCTGCTTGTCTACTAATGTAAAGTAAAAATGTTTTGATTCTATGATAAGAATAAGAAAAGATTATGATCTATTTTTTAAATCATTTATTAGTAAAGTTGGAATAGGTACCCTAATCTTGATTAAGGTACCGGTATAGATGTTTAAACTCTCCACTATATAATATGACTAAGGCGATAACGTATCGGTGATAACGCTGATCTATAGGAGGTTCATATTCCTTTAATTCCTGGTGTATATTTTGGAGATGAATCACGATTTTGGGGTGACTTGCAATAGATTTTGCCATTCGTTTTGCATATTCTCTTGCTTGTTGATCTCTAGGACACAAATCCACAAGGTCGTTGAATGTCATGTTGTACTGTGCTAGCAAAGACTTATATTGTTGTATCTCATTCATAAGTGCATCTTTTCTCGTCCTTGTTAGCATCTGCCTTAACATATTCATCTCTCCTATCTCTTATAAAAAACCCCTCACCTAGGGAGGGTGAGGGGTACTATGGGTCATAGGGGTAATGTGTGATACAAAAAGTATTTTTGCCTCAATGTACTGCTACATTAGACTTAATCACTCATGATTTCTTTATGGTTTTTATTGATCTTGCTCTTCTTGTTCATTGTCTTCAACAGATTCTTCTTCAGACTCTTCAGAGCCCTCTTCATCTAGTGTGTTATCTCCTAGATCTGTTTCACTGTCTTCAGGTGCATCGACAGGACCATCCTCTTCCATACCGCCTTCAGGAGCGTCAGGCTCTTCATTCATTGACGGTGCTTCCATATCTTCTTCTAGTCCTGGTTCTGCTGGTTCTTCTCCAGCACAAGCCGCAAGTGCACCTATAGACAGAATTGCAACTAATAGCAATAAACTTTTCTTGCTGAATAATTTCATATGATCTCCTCCTTTGATGTTATGAGCTGTGTTTTTTGTGCTGCATGTATAATATACAAAGGAAAGATGACCATTCTATTTTTGAACTGCTAACAATTTATTAAAAAAATATGAAGGAATTGTGTTCGGGTCATGGTCATAAGAAAAAAGAGCCACAGCTTACCCTGTGACTCAGGTTCAAGTGATTAACTTGGACGGGGTTTATCTTCTTATGGCATCGTAAGTCTGAACCAACCCATGGCCATACAAATGAGAATTGCCAAGGTATTGCGCGGTGTTATTGAGTAACTGACGTAACTGAGCGTTGGATAACCATGGTTTTGCTTGCCAAACTGAAGCCGCAGCCCCGGCAACATGTGGCGAAGCCATAGATGTGCCGTTAAGAGAAGAATAACCATTACCAGGCACTGTGCTTAAGATGTTAACCCCGGGAGCAGATATTTCAACCGCCGGTCCATGACTTGAGAAGGATGCACGGTTGTTGTTGCTATCAGTGGCTGCTACGGCCATGACAGAATCATACTTAGCAGGGTAACCCACAGTGTCTCCCCATCCGGAGCTGTTTCCACTGTTCCCAGCAGCAGCTACAAGTAAGATACCTCTATTATAAGCGTAGTCACACCAGTCTTTTAAAATGGATGAGCTTGAAGATCCCCCTAAACTCATATTAATGACATCCATATTATTGTTGATGGACCACTCAATTCCTCTAGCGATCCCGGAGTAAGATCCTCCTCCGTTATTATCTAGCACCTTAACTGCGTATAATTGTGCACTTGGGGCAACGCCCAACACACCAACATGGTTATTAAGGGCTGCCACGGTCCCTGCTACGTGTGTACCATGACCGTTCCCATCATAATAGGGGTCACGATTGGCACTATCTGTAAACACGGAGTACCCATCGTAAACTGTAAGATCTTCATGGCTTCTGTCTATCCCTGTATCAAGAATGGCGACCTGTACACCACTACCGGTATACCCTGCATTTTGAGCATCTGTCCCTTGTACACGTGGAACCCCCCAAGGCACGGTCTGCGTCGCTTCCACTTCAGCATCTATTTCTACGGCTTTTACCTGTGGGTTTTTCTTTAGACCTTCAGCCTGTTTCTCTGTTAGTTCCACATGCACAACAGGCAAGTGCTCAAACTCATATAAAATCTCAGCATCTTCAACACCAAAACTGTTTAAAACATTAGCCTCAATCTCTTCGGTAAACTGTACGAGATACTCTTCTTGCTCTGCTTCTGTGGCAAATACCACCGGTGATACCAGCATGAAACATAAAGATAAAGCTAATGCAATGGACAAAAACTTCTTCATTCAACAGTCCTCCTAAAATTTTGATATGTCTCCCTCAGGAGCACTTTCATTGTATGGAGATTACTGTCCATTTTCAATATTTTATAAACATTACAAAAAATAGATATTTTTTACATGCCATTTTTACTCGGTCAGCATCATGTTTTGTCTTTCTGTCATAAACTTGTGAAAACATACAGCTTCAACTTTTACTTAAATACTCTTTTTATCACCGACATGGGTTTTACCTCAAACAACATGACTCAAATTGATAGTTGACTGAATATTCTTGTATAATGAGGCGTGAGGTGGCTTTATGAATCTTGGTAAACGTATTGATCGGTTAAGGAAAAATCGACACATGTCTCAACAAGCCCTGTGTAAAGGTATCATCTCTTCTGCCCACCTGAGTAACATCAAACGCGGTCGATATGCCCCAGCAGAAGACATTCTTCAATTGTTAGCGGAAAGATTACACGTCCCACTTGATTACCTCCTTCATCATGATCAGGAATGCCCTCAAGTTGAATCCAAACTCCAGCTATTGAAGCAACATCTCTTTTTACACAACGTTGTCATGTCCAAGCAAATGTTGATCCATATAGAAAAAGCGCATCCGTATATTACCTCAGTCACTCAAGAATTTTGGTTCTACACCTTGTCCTGTTTATATGAATTGAGACATGGTACCCCTGAGGAAGCACTGCCCTTTTACGAGCATCATATCGACACCCTCGTAGATGAAGAAGCACTCACTCATCTCCATCATACGGTACAAGAGTCGTACTACCAATTACGCGCAACAATCGCTTTCTATCAAGCCCAATATGAAGAAAGTTTGTATTGGAGTAAAAAACAGAGAAGCGTCACCATACAGCCCCTAGCCAAAGCGGATGTCCTCCATAATATAGGTATGGCCTTTCTGCAGTTATGTCAACGGAACGAAAGCCGCCAAGCTTTAGAAAAAGCATTGCACATTTATAAACAAAATGGTCAATCTTACAAGGCCTGCAAAACATTAAACGTGTTATTTGTCCTACTATGGGAGTTAGAAGATTACACTTTAGCGGAGGAAAAGTTACACCAGGCCTATTACATCGCTTTAGAACACACGTATGACCAACTACTGGCCAGTATCCAATATCATTTCGGTCTGTTATATAAGACGAAGGGCCTCTCTACTTTGGCAAAAGATTGCTTCGCTCACGCTTCTACCCAAATGGAACAATCAGACTCTCGAGATATTAATCATGTTCTCTGCTCCTGGATGGAGCTTTTGCTAGAAGAGGAAAGGGTGGAAGAAGCGACAAAGATATTACATAAGGCTGAACAACATGTTCATTCGGAGGGTGACAAACATCATCTTCTCGTATTAAAAGCGAAAATACATGCGATTAATGGAGAAAACGCTAAGTATATTAAGTTGATGAACAAATCCATTCATTATTTTCATGAGAAAAAACATTGGCGACAGGTGGAACATTTTTCACGGGAACTAGCAGAGCATTTATATCATGAAAGAAGGTACAAAATGTCCGCGGACTTCTTTAGACGTACGGTTGAAGCGATACAGTACCAAAAATAAGGAGGAAAATATGAAGGGTTTCGCAGGTGGAAGTGACCGAGGCGTTGTTGGAGGACTATTCAAAAGGCCAAAGCTACACAAGCTCGGCCTTTTTTATTAGCTTCAATATGAAAGTCTGCTTTTATCTACTTCTGAAAAATTCAGCATATAACCTAGGACAATGGCCCTTACGATACGATCCAAGATGACATATGGTATAGTACAGTCATCAAAAGGAGGGATTGTTCATGGGTTATAACAACTTCGCGTTGATTGTGGTGCTTTTCGTCCTTCTTATCATCGTAGGATGCGAATGCAACATCTACTAAAATAGACTTTGGGATCCATGATGAGACTTCCGGTTTGAAAAAAAGGTTTTTCTATAATCTAAAAGGACACGGCACGCCGTGTCCTTTTTACATATATCATTCGTATCCGTTAGTTGTATTGATGAGTTCTTAAAAGCTAGATCGACGTCAAAACGTTTATTTTTTAAAACATCTCAGAAATGGTTTTCGCTTGCATGTGTAAAATGAGATAATCCGGTCCGCCAGCTTTGGAGTCTGTACCAGACATCTTGAACCCACCGAACGGTTGGTACCCCACAATGGCACCAGTACAGTTACGGTTAAAGTATAGATTTCCTACATGGAAGTCATGCTTAGCTTTCTCCAAGTGAGCTGAATTTTGTGAGATGACAGCGCCGGTTAGACCATATTCTGTGTTGTTGGCAATGTCGATTGCGTGATCGAAATCTTTAGCTTTACTAAATGCGACGACAGGTCCAAAAATTTCTTCCTGCATGATGCGTGCTTCAGGGTCTAAATCAGCGAAGACAGTGGGTTGAATAAAGTAACCTTTGCTGTCATCTCCTTCTCCACCTGCCACGAGACGTCCTTCGTTTTTACCGATATCAATATACCCCATGATCTTCTTATAAGCTGCATCATCAATGACAGGTCCCATGTAGACGTCACGAGAAACGGGTTCTCCGACACTGAGTTCTTTTGTGATCTTAGCCACTTTTTCTAGGACCTCATCATAAACATCTTCATGAACGACGGCGCGGGAACCTGCAGAACACTTCTGACCAGAGAATCCAAATGCAGATACCACAATTGATTCAGCCGCTAGGTCTAGATCAGCTTCTTTGTCTACGACGACAGTGTCTTTCCCACCCATTTCAACGATCACACGCTTGAGATGGTTTTGACCTTCTTGTACTTTTGCTGCTCGTTCATATAACCGAACCCCTACATCACGAGAGCCTGTGAACGTGATTAAGCTGGTCTTCGGATGATCTACAAGATAATCCCCTACTTCAGAACCACTTCCGGGCACGTAGTTGACGACTCCCTTGGGCATACCAGCCTGTTCTAATACCTCTACAAACTTTGCTGATACAACAGGTGTGGTACTTGCAGGTTTGAGTAGAACGGTGTTACCTGTTACCATTGGGGCGACTGTCGTCCCGGCCATGATAGCAAAGGCAAAGTTCCATGGTGAGATTGTCACAGTCACACCTGTTGGCGTGTAGATATAACGATTAAGCTCCCCTTCACGGCTGTTAACAACCTTACCATCTTTAAGTGCAACCATTTGTCGTGCGTAATACTCCATAAAGTCGATCGCTTCTGCTGTATCTGCGTCCGCTTCCTTCCATGGTTTTCCCGCTTCCTTTACAAGCCATGCAGAAAATTCATGCTTACGACGACGAACGATGGCCGCTGCGCGGACTAAAATTTTAGCACGTTCTTCAGGGTCCACTTTTCTCCAAGATTGAAAGACTTCATCCGCAGATACAATCGCTTTCTCAGCGAGTTGTTGGTCTGCTTTAGATACGACCCCAATAATCTCCTCTTTGTTAGAAGGATTACGAGAGATGATTTTATCCTCGGTTGAAACACGTTCACCATTAATGATAAGTGGATACTCTTTCCCTAACTCGCTTTCGACTTGCTTAAGTGCTTCTTCAAAAGCCACTCGATTCTCATCAACCTTAAAGTCTGTAAAAGGTTCGTGTTTATACGGTGTAAACATATTTTCCCCTCCAATATCACTTTTTTGTGAAATTTCCCTCAACAGAAAACGCATTCAAAATCTTTCTACTTAAAGATAACAACTTTTGTGGTGTCTTGTAAATATGAATCTATTTTGCTAGAACGTCATAAATACGCTCAATAGCCCAATCTAGATCTTCTTGGGAGATGATTAAAGGCGGCGCAATACGAATGACATTCTCGTGCGTTTCCTTACACAGTAGCCCTTTTTCCTTTAATTGCTCACAGTACTTTCTTGCTGGTTCATTGAGCTCGATGCCCACAAACAAACCTCTGCCTCGCACTTCTGTAATCATGGGATTCTCGATCTTTCTTAATTGATCTATGAGATAGGTGCCTAGTTCTAAAGAACGTTGGATCAGGTTTTCTTCCTCAAGTACTTCTAGTGCCGCGACAGAAACCGCACTCGCTAAAGGATTGCCGCCGAACGTTGAACCGTGTGATCCTGGCTCAAATACCCCTAAAATATCCTGGTTTGCCGCTACGACGGAAATCGGCATGACACCTCCACCTAGTGCTTTACCGAGTATATAAATATCAGGGACGACTTCATCCCAGTCACAAGCAAACCATTGACCGGAGCGCCCTAACCCTGCTTGAATCTCGTCGGCCATGAATAACACTTTTTGCTCTGTACATAGCTCACGTACCTGCTTCAAGTAACCTTCAGGCGGGATATTAATCCCTGCTTCACCTTGAATCGGTTCTATTAAGAAAGCCGCTGTATGCTCTGTGATCGCTTCTCTTAGGGCTTCTATATCCCCATAAGGAATAACCTTGATGCCTGGTAGCAACGGTCCAAAGCCACGTTGGTACTCTTCACTAGAAGAAAGTGATACAGCTGTTAGCGTACGCCCATGGAAGTTGTCTTCGCACACGATAATTTCCGCTTGATTTTCAGGGACACCTTTGACGTCATACGCCCAGCGACGTGCAGCTTTAATCGCTGTTTCAACAGCCTCTACCCCTGTGTTCATAGGAAGCACCATGTCTTTATTGGTCAGCTTTGAAACCTTTTCATAGAATGGTGCAAGCTGATCGTTATGGAAGGCGCGTGACGTTAACGTGATTTTATCCGCTTGATTTTTCAAGGCTGCAATGATCTTGGGGTGACAATGCCCTTGATTCACAGCGGAGTAGGCACTGAGCATATCCAAGTACTCGTTCCCCTCCGGATCCTTGACCCAGGCTCCTTTTCCTTCCGAAATGACGATGGGCAATGGATGATAATTTTTTGCGCCATAATTTTCCGTTTGTTCAATAATGGTCTTGGTCCTTGTCGTGTTTGTCATACTGCACCGTTCCTCCTTCACTTATTTTCATAAAAGGAGAGCTATCTCTCCGTAAACCTAGTGATATTCATCTTTCATATACCCTCATGCAAATTTTATGCCAACTTTTTTATGGCCATGACAGCAAGAACAAAACAATAAAGCAAAATTATTTTTCTATTAATGAAATATTTTTGCGGTGTTGCGCCCATTTTTTTGTCATAATGGTAATATGACAGTACTTATACTGAAAATAATATTTGCGGACTAAGCCCCCGCCCCTTAAAATAGCAGTAGAGAAGGAGGTCTCATATATGGCACAACAACAGTCTCTCCAAAAGCAATATCAATTGATTAAGATCTATGAAACCCTCCTGAACGAGATTGATGTTGGTGTTCACGTCATAGACCAACACGGTAAGACCCTTATTTATAATAAGAAAATGATGGCCATCGAATCTTTGTCCAAGGAAGATGTTTTAAGTAAAGACTTTTTAGATGTGTTTATGTTTGAAGAGGGTCAAGGGAGTACTTTATTACAAGCGTTACATCATGAAAAAGCATTTAAGAATATGAAACAAACGTACTTCAACAACAAAGGAAACGAGATTACCACAATAAATGATACGTTCCCCATTTACGACGAGGGGGTTGTCATTGGTGCCATTGAAATCGCAAAAGACGTCACTAAAATAGAGCGACTAATAAAGAAAAATATGAGTCGGGATGGTCATACCCGATATACCTTCGAGAGTATTATTGGGGAAAGTCCAGCTATTAAGGACGTGGTGGAAAATACGAAAAGGGCGACACGCACACCTTCATCTGTCCTTATTATTGGTGAGACTGGGACCGGAAAGGAATTATTCGCTCAAAGTATTCACCACGGTAGTGATCGCTCCTCTGCCCCATTTATTTCTCAAAATTGTGCCGCACTACCGGAAACCCTAATTGAAAGTCTATTATTTGGCACTAAAAAGGGGGCTTTTACAGGCGCAACTGAAAAACCAGGCCTGTTTGAACAAGCGGAAGGAGGAACTCTGCTATTAGATGAGATCAATGCGCTTAGTCCCATGCTACAGGCCAAGCTGTTACGTGCCATTCAGGAAAAATCGATTCGGCGAATTGGCGACACAGTCGATCGCAAAGTCAATGTGCGTATTATCTCAACCATGAATGAGGACCCGATTGAAGCGATCGCCAATCATCGTTTACGTAAAGACCTTTTTTACAGATTGGGTGTTGTATCCCTATTTATCCCGCCTTTACGAGAGCGCAAAGAGGACATCATGTTACTCGTCTCTCATTTTATTAACAAATACAATGCATTATTTCAAATGGATGTACAAGGTGTGAGTTCAGAGGTTGAGGCATTACTTTTGAGCTACGATTGGCCAGGGAACGTCAGAGAGTTAGAGCATGTGATCGAAGGGGCTATGAATTTATTAATGGATGAACACACCATAGAAGTCAGTCATCTTCCCTACCACTTTCGTCACAAAACACAATTCAACTACCATTCAGGTCATGACACCTCCCAAATTTCTCACGCTACGGATGAGATGAAGCAACCCCTTAGACCCTTAAAGGATTATTTACTTGAGGCGGAGTCGTATTATATTAATAAAGCGTTAGAGCGACATGATCATCATATGACCAATACAGCTCGAGCCCTGGGGCTAAGTCGTCAGAGCTTACAGTACCGTATCAAACGGTTACAAGAACGCACGTAAGGTCATTGCGTAAAGACAAACACCCTTTCTCAGACAATGTCGTCTTGAAAGGGTGTTTGTTATATCACGGCGATCACAAGTCCATTCATTGAATCCGTTCACCGCATACGCTATTCTTATACGCCATCAAAGCTATAGAATAATATGTGCCATCAGTACGATGACAGGTAACGTGATTAACGTACGCTCAATAAAGATAATCATCAGATCAGTGAATTTAACGGGTAGTTTAGAGGCGAGTAGGAGTCCCCCTACCTCAGACATATAGATGAGCTGTGTCACGGATAGACAAGCGATCACAAATCTGGTAAATTCACTCTCAATCCCGCTACCGATGATGGCAGGTAGGAGCATGTCAGCAAAACCGATAACCATTGTTTCCGCTGCTTGGGCCGCTTCAGGCACTTGCAATAGTTGTAATAACGGCACAAATGGCGCTCCTAAATAGGCGAATAGTGGCGTATGTTCAGCGATAATAACGGCCACTGTACCGATGGCAATGACCACAGGGATAACTGCGAACCACATATCTAGCACATTTTTTACACCGCCGCTGAGGGTTTGGACAGGGTTGCTGTTTTCCTTAGCTCGTGCCACCGCCTTATAAAGCCCTCTTTTTAAAGGAGAAAGACCGTCAGTTTTATGATCCTCCTCTTGTTGCTGCTCTTCTATATACGTATCAGGCTTACGAGATAAGGGTGGGATACGCGGAATAATGACCGCTGCAATCAACCCGGCCACAACAAGCGTGAGATAATAAGGCATAAATAGATGTTCAATCTCCAAATAACTTAAGACAACAATGCTAAACGTAATCGATACGACGGAAAATGTCGTCCCGATCACAGCAGCCTCACGTTGCGTGTAAAACCCTTGTTCATACTGTTTATTCGTGAGTAATACCCCGATGGTGCCATCTCCCATCCAAGATGTGAGACAATCGATGGAAGATCGACCCGGTAATGTAAAGATAGGTCTCATCACTCTATTCAACAGTTCCCCACATAGCTCCAGTAGACCAAAGTTCAAGAGTAAAGGTAGTAATAACCCAGCAAATAAGAAAATAGTAAACAATAATGGCGCTAAATCAAATAATAGTAATCCACCAGTAGCAGCGGACCAAATCCACTCCGGGCCTAACTCATATAAGGTTAAAACGGCTAGAATCAATCCTAACACACGAATCATGACCCAAACAGGATGGACATCAAACAACTCTTTCAGTACTGGGCGTTGTTGTACAAACGATGGTTTAGACATTGAACTCCATACCGTCATGATGGCAACGAATAATAGCATTATCGTTAATAAGGACGGTAAAATGCCCTCTAACAGCTCTCCTAATTGTTCGGCAAGAAAAGCAACCGGAATGGTAATCCCATCCTCTGCGGTTGTAATAGGGAACATAAATAATAAGATCCCTATGACAGACGGTATAATAAAGTATAGATAATCGTAGGCCTTAAAGTTAGCACGCTGCTGAACGTTCGCCTTCTCCGTCTGCTTATCACTCATAATATGACCTCCTTCATTAAAGCGCTTTCTCATCTTAATCTCTTTTAGACATCCTGGTGTCATGTGACTGTTTATGCGATCTATCACTCACTCATCTCAACTGAACTCTCTCGTCAACCGACGTGTCGTGCTATCAAAGATTGTTTTCTAGTTGTATGTTCTATACTTTAACATTCGCATAGATATGACACAATACTAGTATAGCAAAAGTTATTCGTTGCGCCACATCAACACGAGTAAAAATGCTGAGCGAATTGATTTATATTTAACCAACACCTATTATTTGGAAAAATTAATGCTAACTTGAGGCACTTTTTTCGCGTCATTCTTTGTAACATACGAACTATGACTTCCCTTTATCCTTATACTTTCTAACACTCGTTTGAGTCTGCCTTCCCTATCTACTTGAAGCATCATGTTTAGCATTGATGACTAAAATCATATGCTATGTTGAAATGAGACTTTGTCCCCATATGATGAAACTTTTAAAATTTACCCACGTCTAATAATGGTGAGAAACAACACATTTTTCAAACTGATTTGGGAGGGATATCGGCATGAAACTTGGTTATATCTCTTGCACGGCCGTGCTCGGGATGATGTTGATAGCAACGGGATGTGCTAGTACAGAAAATTCTTTGGCCGCAAACGACCCGGGCTTTGATGAGAGTGCCAATACCACAGAAACGGATACGTCTAATGCTGTGCCTCAGGAAGATCCTTTTACAGGCTATGATATCACACAAAAAGGAGAGCCGTTCTCAGCGTTAGAAAAGGCCATCACTAAAATATTGAATGGTGAGGAAAGCTCTTTGTTCAATGAACAGACTGCAGGAATGTTAAACGGCGTGTCCATCATGGTAGATGGGACGACTGTGGTCGATTTTAAGAACTTGAGTGACCAATTAGGTGCGTTATCGACTGCTGAAAAAGGACAATTAGCTCAAGAATTAAATACCGCAGTCTTTCAATTTGAACAAGTATCTAAAGTTTACTATCAATTTGATGGTAGTTTTATAGACTGGTGTCATTGGCTAGAGATTGTCGAGGAACCTGTTACGAGGGGTATGTGGGAGTCATCAAATGCCTCCGCAATAACGTCAATCATGATAGTTTCTGATTTGATCGGTTCTTCGCGTTCATTATTACGGTCTCCATAAGTATAAGAAATTACTATTTCACGGTTATTCACCCATCCTTCAATGAAATGACCATGATGATCTGCAGGCAGGTTTGGAAAATCGATGATCTGTTGATTACCAGTTTCTAGATTTACTATTAAAAAGTGTTTAGGTGGCTTTGTACCATCTTCTTGATATATCGTTGCGGCGTATTCTTGATTTGGAGAAACATGAAATTGGCCTCCTAATCTCCCTGTCTCTGATTCAACCTTTATGACTTCATTAGTTTTAAGATTATATAATCTAAAGTGGTTCCATTTTAAATCCACGGGATAAATAAGATAGTCTCCCTTTGTTTCAACAAATGCTGTCTCAGGTATAATCGTTGTTTTTTCTTTTGTTTCCATGTTGTACTTCCCTACATTTTCTTTTTCATTCCATTTTTTATAGAACAGTGAACCATCATACCAAGTTAGAGGAAGAGCATTCTCCACTGCCAACTCTTCTTTCCCACTTTCTAAATCAACTGTCCAAATATCAAAGCGTTCCTCATTCTCTCTCTTGGTCACATAGGCAACAGCATGACTAATTTCACTAACTTTAGGATTCTTAGCCCACACGTGATAACCTTTATCTTCTCTACTCATGATTTGATCTTTAGAGAAGCCACCAACAGTATCTTTTGTTACTTTACGAACTTGGTCATTGACCGAATCATAGACGAATATATCCTGGTTTTCTTCAAAAGTATAAAACTTTCTATTCTCTGAAACCTGCAGTGCTGGGTTACTTTTTCCCTTTTGTGATGATATAACCGTTTTATCTTCTAAATGAATTTTTATTAATTTTAACTCACCATACTCGTATTGAATGTCCACTTTTTCATGATCTAAATTTGTTAATTCGTTTGATTCATAACTCAATACAGATTCTGAGCCAATGTTAGGTAAACCGTCCTCACCGTAGTCATGTGCCTCCTCCTGTGATATTCTCTCAACTAATACATTTTCGTCAGTTCCGGTCTCTACCACTTTAAACTCGTTTTTGAATGTAGGTAGCCCATGAGTAGGTCCATCAGCAAACAAAAAAACACTTGAAAGAGAAAGGGAGCTTATAATAACTGTTGTTCCAACTATTGTTGCTCCTACTATGGTTAAAGTCTTTTTGTTTTTCACTACTATCATCCTCCGTTATATATAAATGTTCGGCTACTTTAACACAATGCTGTCTAGGTAACCAACATTATGAGAATGGAATGTTGTCTTTAAAATTCCAAAAATTTAAATATATTTCTTTCAAAACAGGAAAAACTAACATTTAAATGAAATAAATATAATAACAAATTTTATCACTTACTAAACTGGAGGAGAAATAGATGAGAAATATTTTATTCACAATAATAGTATGTATTATGGTTATCACTGGATGTTCAGTTCAAAACACTCAATCTTCAGCATTCGATGAGGGTGAGTTAACTGAAAAAGTGGCGAGTTTAGAGGAACATATAAATGATTATGAAGAAGAATTACAAGAACTTAGAGGTTTAGTTGATACACATAAAGCCATGTACACTGAACAAGCTAATATGACCCGTATTGAACTTACACAATTAAAACACCTTATTAATCACCTTCCAAATATCACACATCGACAAGGTTACCTCGACCTTATTAGTAACGAAACAGCGACTATCCAATTGGCATACAAGATAGAATCTGATGAGGCCCCAAACGGCTTTATGATAGAAGAAGGCGAACAGGAAGTTAAAAATGTATCAGAAGATGTCATGATTTACATATTAGAAGGCACTCAATTAAAATCACTTGATTCAGTTAACGCGTTAAGCGAAACTCTGAAAGATCATCAAAGACTGTTTGATTTATATTTTCTGCAAGGGGAATTACTCCTTGTTTCTGAAGTTTATTTACCTTAGCGTGATGTTTAATCAATATCTGCCACTATATTCACATAGTTGGAGGTAAAAGCACACTGCTAGACCCTAGAGGCTAGTCCATATTTTCTGTATATTAAAAATAATAGATGTTGTCAGTCTGTTAGACGTTAAAGAAAGAGGGTATAACATGCTAAATAAAACCATTCAACTATGGGAAAATATAGATCATGTCACGTTACACACCTACATACATGATCATTCATTAGAATTTCAAGCCAATCAAAAGCGACCTGCGATTATCATATGCCCAGGCGGGGGATATCTAGGAACATCTGATCGAGAAGCGGAACCAGTAGCTTTACGCTTCGCCGCTCTAGGGTATCATACGTTTGTGCTCCGATATACCACTTATTATAAAGAGTGGGTGAAGGATACTAACAACCCACCTGCCCCAAATGAAGAAGCAGGATATCCTCAGCCATTATATGACTTAGCCAAAGCGATATTAACGGTACGAGAACATGCCCCCAAATGGCTAGTAGATACGGATAAGATTGCCGTATGTGGATTTTCGGCAGGTGGTCATTTAGCGGCTAGTATGGGTGTTCACTGGGACGGTCAACTTTTAAATGATAGGTTTACCGTTAATCAGGAACTGTTAAGGCCAAATGCAGTTATTCTCGGATATCCTTTAGCAGACTACCAGCTAATGAAGGAAAAAGTTTTCTCGGAAGGAGATGATTTCGCTAAACACTTTTGGAATATTGCTATCAAAGCTTTCTTTAAAACCTCTGAACCGACCAATGAACAGCTTTATGAGGCGAGTCCTGTTCACTTTGTGTCATCCCAAACACCACCGACCTTTATCTGGCACACAGCTGACGATGCTCTAGTTTATGCCGAAAATGCTTTAAACTTCGCAACTGCACTAGCGAAAAATAAAGTGCCATATGAATTACATGTATTTGAAAGTGGCGTGCATGGATTATCATTATGTGACGAAACAACAGCAGAAAACGAAAACCATTTAAATCCAGAATGTAGCGTTTGGGTTGATCTAGCGAATCATTGGTTGAAAAACCACTTTGACTAGTTCCTAAGCTTCGTAGTTTTGGAATAGGAATTTTGTTAGAATTAATAATGTCCGTTATTAACTAGGGCGGTTAATAGAAATCTCACGGT
This sequence comes from Caldalkalibacillus salinus, assembly GCF_016745835.1. Classification (NCBI taxonomy): domain Bacteria; kingdom Bacillati; phylum Bacillota; class Bacilli; order Caryophanales; family Bacillaceae; genus Caldalkalibacillus; species Caldalkalibacillus salinus. The sequence continues at coordinate 15,031 of NZ_JAERVL010000015.1, forward strand.
CTATCTTTTTACAGTTGGACTATAAAGGGCTTTTTTTAATAAAATAGTTAAACGCAGTAGCAGAGTATGAACATTCATACTAATACGGGGTGGAAATGATGGATAAACAAAGAACATTATTTTATGGATTTATTATTGGTGTCATATTGATGGTTTTACCTCTACCAAAATTCTTTTTTTGGGAAGATGTTCTGGATGTAGTAAATATTTTATTTGATTACAGTGGCTTTTTCTTGTTTGTGATTTGCGGATTTCCTTTAATAAACAATGTTTTAAGACATCTTATTAGTAATCAAACATAATGGTTTGTTATGAGACACACAGTGTACACTCAGTGTATATGAGATTTAAGGGAGGCCCTATGTATCGGGACTCCCTTCATTTTGATCGATTCGTAAACTACAGAGTCAATCAAAAGACTGTTTATTACGACCGCCGCTTCTGCTTCACTTTGTAAAACTCATGGAAGAGCTTCATGAGCGCCCTCTTCTCAATCCTCGACACGTATGATCTGGAGATGCCTAGTTCTTTGGCAATTTCTCTCTGCGTACGTTCTTTCTCTAAATCTAATCCAAACCGTCCGATGATGACTTCTTTCTCACGCTCATCGAGGACGTGAATATGTTCATATATTTTGTTTTTCTCCATTTGAAGCTGGACGAGATCAATGACGTCATCCATGTCTGCCTTTAGGACATCTATCAGCGTGATTTCATTCCCTTCCTTATCAGTACCGATAGGGTCATGTAAGGAGACGTCTTTCTTCGTTTTCTTAAGAGAGCGCAAGTGCATGAGTATTTCATTCTCTATACAACGTGCGGCGTAGGTGGCCAGTTTGGTGCCTTTGTTAGGAGAGTAGCTCTCCACACCTTTGATCAATCCGATCGTGCCTATGGAGATGAGGTCTTCCGTATCTTCGCCCGTGTTTTCGAATTTCTTAACAATATGGGCAACGAGACGTAGGTTGTGTTCAATCAAGAGATTTCTGGCTTCTTCATCTCCTTCTTGAAGCCTGGCGAGGTAACTGTCTTCTTCTTCATCACTTAGAGGTTGAGGAAACGCGTTGTTTTTAACATAAGAAACAAAAACCATCAGCTCTTTCAGTAATAAAGCGATGGTTGTCATGAGACCTGGCAAAAGCTTTCACCTCCAAAAAGCAGATTACTATTATCCTATGAGGCAAAAGCGTTGTCCGTGTCTGTCCCACTTAAAAATTATGCTAAACATTAATGTCGCATTCATCTCGTCGTATTTGTGTCTGGTATTTGTAACGTGAAAAAATTCCCTTCAATCACCCACCATCGTTAATCGTTATGTGAGGAATGCCTCCCGCTTGTGTGGATGTTTGACTTGGGCTGAGAACGAGACTGTTGCCAATACTGACGGGCAAATAAGACGCCTAAGGCCAAGGCACCTATCACGTCCGTTATCCAGTGAAAATGAACCAGTAAGAGGGCGGTGACCAGAGCTATCCATCTCTCCACTTTGTGGTACGTGCGACATAACCAGTTTTGAATAAAAGAGGCAAACGCAATGATCCCTAGTAAGGCCGTTAAGATATTGACGAGGACGATGGGCCATGGATCGTCTGTGAGTAAGAGTATAGACGGATTTAAGGCGAAGGCAAACGGTAATAGCAACGCCCCCGAGTCGTACTTAAACCCTTGCACCCCTGTACGTAGGGGTCCGGCTTTGGCAATCCCGGCTGTCGCGTAGGCGGGTAGATTAATAGGTGGGGTATCATCCGCTAACACGCCATAGTATAAGACGAATAAGTGTGCGACCAAGACTGGCAGTCCTAATGTGACGAGAACGGGTGCGACAATGGCCGCTAGAATAATATACGTAGCTGTCGTCGGTAAGCCTAAGCCTAATAATAAACAAGCGAACATGGAGAGAATTAAAGCGAAGTACAGCTGCGTATGATCTGTGACCATAAACGCCGGCAACATGGCCGTCAGATCTTCAGAGAATCCGGTCACAATACGGACGAACTTCGTCGATAAGCCTGTTAGTTGTAGCACCCCGATCAGGATACCGGCCGTGGCACATGCTACGACGACAGACAAGGCGTTACGTGCCGCGAGTTCAAAACCGTGCAGCAACTGCTTCCACCCGAATCGCACTGGGGCCGTTTCAATATTAAATGTTTTTTGCATCACAGCAAACGCGAGAGCCAGTACTGTACCTAACACGATCATCAGGGCGATTTCTGCATGCCAGCGAATAAAGTTCTGGTCAACATGCGCTAATAGACGTTCTATCCCATAGGCAAAGCCAAATAATACACCTGCTAAAAACAAACTCCTGCCCACTCTCTCCTTAAACTTATGAGCGAAGTAGGCGAGCACCATTAATAGAATAATGGAAAAAAAGGCTGCGTAAAATACGGAACGTCCCTCAAGAACTAAGAAGTAGATGAGAACTAAGACGGGAACGATTAAATAGCCCTGTGAAATGAGAAGTTGCCGTCCTGACACTAGTTCATCCTTGGACATCCCGCGTATTTTATTTTTGGACGCTTCAAAGTGCACCATGAATAAAATGGCGGTGTAACACAAGATAGCTGGGATAAGTGCACTCTTAATGATATCGATATAAGGTAAGCCTGTGAATTCAACCATGATAAACGCTGCAGCCCCCATGATCGGCGGTAAAAATTGCCCACTGGAGGAAGCGGCTACTTCAATGCCCCCCGACACATGCGGCTTGAAACCCACCTTTTTCATGAGCGGAATGGTAAATGTCCCCGTCGTAACCGCATTGGCCGTAGAGCTGCCCGAAATACTCCCCATCATACCACTGGCCAACACGCTCGCTTTGGCAGGGCCGCCTTTATATCGCCCAAAGGCCCGCAGCGCGAGATCAATAAACATCTTTCCCGCTCCTGTCGCCTCTAGCACAGCGCCGAATAAAATAAAGATAAAGACGTAGCGCGCTGAAGCGTATATGGGTGTGCCAAAAACCCCAGATAAAGTATAGCCCATCTCATGTAAAAAACGAGTCAAATCCCCTCGCGTGTGATGAAACTGCCCTGGCATATACTCACCCAGAAAGAAGTAGAGGATAAAGATACTAGCAATGATCACCAACGGTTTGCCCACGACCCGCCTCGTCGCGTCCAGTACGAGGACGATGAGCAAGGCAGATACGAGTAGGTCTATCCCCGATGGGTTACGATTCATAATATGAGGGGCGGTCATATGAAACATGATGTGAAGACCCACAAATGCAGAGCATAACGCTAGTACACAATCGTACCAGGGGATGGATGATTGACCCAACCCCTTTTTAATAGGAAAGATGAGAAAAACGAGTATTAATCCGAAGGTGAGATGCAAGACGAGGTATTCTCGTGAACCGACCCCTGGAAAGAAGCCAAAACCCGCTATATAGAGATGAAAGAGTCCCATCAGTACACTGAACGACAGAACGATGCGTGCCCAGCCCTGTCTCAGGTGACGGTCGCTTCCTTCTAACTCCATGATATGTTTGTGTTGATCATCCCCCATCCGTTTAACGCCTCCTTTCAAGAAGATTCAAGATTGAATGAAACCGTGAACCATGTGCTGCGCTATTCCTAATCCCTGCCGCTAGAGGGTAGGCAAAATAAACGAGGATAGATAGTATGAGTGTCAGTGTTCTAAAATAGCTTCTAGCCATGTAAGGTGACGGACTTCGATTTTAATTCTTGTACTGGCATAAGGCTCTTCCGATAACATGATACGATGATCTCGAAAATGGAATGTGTGTGGGTATTTGTTAGAAGGTTGCATCAGAAACGCTCCACCATGAATAGGTCGATGCAAATCCTTCAACACATAAAAGCCGTCGACCATCTCGACCGTGCCCTGTTGCTCATACGGTAAGCCAGCGCCAAATGATTTTGTCCAACTTTCCATCGTCAAGATTTCCCCTGCACGATTCACCTTGAATTTCTCTATCACGGGTGATTTCTCAACTGAGTGTAAGTACTCATGGTAGAACCATTCTCCAGCTTGTATATCTTCCTGCCACAGGATTTGACCCGATTTCACATCCTCGATCACCAACACGGTATCGGGACTGAACACGTGAAGGAAAACCGTTAGCAGTAGACATAGTAAGACCGTTGTCAGAGTGATGATAAATATACCTAAAGGCAATTGCTTTTGAAAAAGGGCACTGCGCACGCGCAATACCCTGGCGTTCCGTTTGCATGTACAATTACGGCTCATCGTAGAAGCGTTGCGCCCCTGGGTGAACGTCTATGGACATGCCATCAAGCGCTGTTTCTAAGGTGATATCGTGCCCTCTATCATGGGTGTTTTGTAACACTTGTAGATTATCAAAGATCGCCTTTGTGATTTCATATACCTGCTCTTCTGGCAAATCCTCTCTGACGATTAACATCGCTTGCACAGCAACAGTAGAAACATCAGTATCTAACCCATAAGTATCTGCACTAATCTCAACTTCGGTATAGTAGGGGTATTTGTTCACCAGTGTGTCAATTTGTTCAGCTTCAATGCTAACCAGACGAACATCCGTCACTGCTCCTAGTTGTTGTATCGCCCCCGTCGGCGTTCCCGCAGTGACGAATGCGGCGTCTACATTACCGTCCTGCAGGGCAGTAGAAGCGTCCCCAAACCCCATGAACTCCACGCTAAAATCATCATGTGTGATACCGTGTGCCTCTAAAATTTGAGTGGCATTCGCTTCTGTGCCTGAACCAACATCACCGATGGCCACGCGTTTCCCAACTAAGTCTTGTACCGTTTCTATTCCTGTGTCAGCCGTTGTCACAATTTGTATCGTCTCGGGATAAAGGGTTGCTAACCCTTGAAATCCTGATAATGCTCCCTCAAACATTTGTGTGCCTTCTAGTGCATAATAAGCCATGTCATTTTGGACTAAGGCCATCTCAGCTTCTGCCTCATCCAATTCAGCGACGTTCACAAGCGAAGCACCACTCGTCACACCGGCGGCAGTCATCCCCTCAACATTGGCGTCTAAAATGTCACCTATGGCAACCCCAATAGGAAAATACACACCGGCTTCTCCACCCGTTAGAATAGTGACATCCTTCACCCAGTCAGCATGCTCGTCATCGACCCTATCTTTGGCACCGTCATCTACACCTTGGCCAGGTTCCCCGTTCTGCTGCTCTTCATCGGTACCGCCACAGGCAACGAGCATCAAACCCAAAGCGAGTAAAAGGGCCAATATCACACTTAACTTTTTCAATCATCTTCCCCCCTCATGGTTTTGGTTTCTTTGTACCATTTGAATTAATGGTCCATTAGGCCTTTAATCCCATCTTATTCCGTTGTACCAGCAATTATTATTATCCTGTTCTGATTTACATTTCTTAGCGTTATAAGGCCACAGTGGGCGTGCATATCGAAAAAAAACCTCAATACAATGTATTGAGGGGGCAAAAGCAAATGTATTGAGGGAGCAGATGATGTTTGATGATAAGAGATGTTCGTTAGATTACAATACATATTTTAATTCCTTACGCTATATTTAAGTTCATTTGTTCCTTTTTGAGCAGTATGCCCGTTTTATTCTTCATTGTGAGATAGGTCTTAACACTTATTGACTGATATGTTCGAGATAAGGTGTGATGTCCACGTTAAGACTTTCGGCAAGCCGTCGACCTAAATCTTCATCGGCTCTATAGAAATTGCATACCGCACGTAATACCGTTTCTTCAGCCACATTTTCGAGATCTGCCGTCATATTTTTAATAACGGTTGCTTGTTCTTCTTCAGTATAACGGCGCCACACTTGGCCTGCTTGACCGAAATCGTTCGTTTTTTCGATCTTGTTTCTACCCGCATAGCCTTGAACAGGTGTCTGGTGCTCAGTATATGACGGGTCTTCCTGTGGTGTTTCACTATAGCGATTTGGCTCATAGTTGATGCGATCATTCTGTTGTTTAAACGGCATCGCGCCATCGCGTTGGTTGTTATCCACTTTAGCAAATGGGCAGTTAATCGGGAGTTGCTGATAGTTTGCCCCAATTCGATAACGTTGTGTATCGGAGTAAGAGAAGAGTCTACCTTGTAAAAGTTTATCCTCAGAAGGTTCGATACCAGGGACAAGCACCCCAGGGTTAAAGCCTACTGATTCTGTTTCGGCAAACACATTTTCAGGATTACGATTTAAGGTCATCGTTCCTACGAAGACGGATGGAATATCCTCTTCAAACCAGTCCTTAGTGGCATCTAACGGATCATAGTCAAAGTTATCGATGTCTGCCGGGTCTAGTATCTGCGCGTAGAGATCCCACTCAGGATAGTCCTCCGCTTCAATCGCTTGATATAGATCAATTGAGGCATGATTAAACTCCTCTGCCTGAACCGCTTTGGCTTCTTCCATCGTCAGGTTTTGTATCCCTTGCTTAGGCACCCATTTAAGCTTGACATAAACCATGTTGCCATGTTCGTTCACCCATTTGAATGCATGGACGCTTGAACCCCGCATTTGTCTGTAATTAGCTGGGATCCCTTCATCGCTAAACAGATGCACGAGCATGTTCGTTGATTCTGGGGACAGGGACATGAAATCCCAGTAACGGTCTGGATCTTGCACGTTTGTTTGAGGGTCTGGTTTGAGGGCGTGTACCATATCAGGGAATTTCATGGCGTCACGTATGAAAAACACGGGCAGATTATTCCCTACAAAATCATAGTTTCCTTCTTCAGTGTAGAACTTAATGGCAAAGCCACGTGGGTCACGTAACGTTTCTGGAGAATGCTGTCCGTGAATGACGGTAGAGAAACGGACAAACACAGGCGTTTCTGTCCCTTCTTCTTGTAGGAAGGCTGCTTTCGTATAACGTTTCATGCTGTTTTTAACAACAAACACACCGTGTGCCCCAGATCCTCTCGCATGGACGACTCTTTCTGGTACACGTTCTCTGTCAAAGTGCGCCAGCTTTTCTAACAGCTGATAGTCCTCTAATAAAGTCGGTCCGCGCTGACCTGCCGTACGAGAATTTTGGTTGTCACCAATAGGGACACCTTGATTAGTGGTTAGTTTCCTCTGATCACTCATGTTTCTCCTCCTCCAAGTGATAATTATAATCATTACTTATTTACAATAATTATAATTTAATTATTGTTATTATATATTACAACTCGTGACGGAAGGAGTCAACATATAAAAACGTCTGATGCTCACTCGACATAAAAAAGATTTGTATATTCCTTCTAACCGCAAAAAGCCAAGGCGAAACATCACCTTGACTTTTATCTCTTATATGAGGCTTTAAATCGTATTTAGGTTTAGGTAGGTTTAGGCAACAATCTTACGACGGCTTCAATATCACTTTGATACAGTCATCAGACTTCGTATCAAAAATCTCGTAACCCTGCTCCGCCTTCTCTAAAGGCATGCGATGGGTAATAATGTCTGTTGGGTCAAACTCCCCCTGCTTAATCATGTGGTACAACTCAGGCATATAGTGAATGACGGGTGCTTGTCCCATTTTTAACATGATATTTCGAGCAAAAAAGTCCCCGAGTGGAAAAGCGTTGTAGCGTGTACCGTATACCCCAACCAAAGCCACAGTTCCACCTTTTCTCACCGCTTGCGAAGCAATTTGGATGGCGCCCATGGAACCACCTTGTAGTTTGAGGGCACTTTGTACGAGTTCCATCGTCGTCATCTTCCCGTCCATCCCTACGCAGTCGATGACAACATCAGCTCCACCTTTGGTCATCTCTTTTAAGTGATTGCCGACATTCTCTTCTTTAGTGAAATCTATCGTTTCAACGCTATTAGTCTTCTTTGCATGCGCCAAACGGTATTGAATATAATCGACGGCAATGACCCTTTTGGCCCCTTTTAACCAAGCAAATTTTTGAGCGAGTAAACCAACGGGACCACATCCCAGAACAATGACGGTATCTCCTGACTTCACCCCACCTTCTTCTACCCCCCAATAAGCGGTGGGTACAATATCCGATAGGAATAAAATCTTCTCATCCTCCATTTCGCTATCCTCTGGGACCTTAAATGGCGTAAAATTACCGTAGGGCACTCTTAGATACTCCGCTTGACCACCAGCATAACCGCCGTACGTTTCCGAGTAACCGAAGTAAGCGCCCGCTTCTCCGTGGGGATTAGCATTATCGCACTGACTCTCTAACTGATGTTGGCAGTAATAGCACTGTCCACAGGAAACGTTAAAGGGGACGATGACACGATCTCCTTTCTTGAGATGCTCAACATCCGGTCCCGTTTCCTCAACAATACCCATAGGCTCATGTCCAATAATAAAATCCTCTGGCGTATTGGGGACCATGCCGTGAATTAAATGTAGATCAGAGCCACAAATAGCTGTACTCGTAATGCGCACAATGATATCATCTTTTTTCTCAATCTTAGGGTCTTTGACTTCCTTTACCTTAACGTCTTTTACACCTTGTAATGTTACGGCCTTCATTTCCTATCTCCTTCAATCATATGTATTTACATATAATATCCCCAAGCTTGTCGATTGTATGATATAAAGCTAAACCCTTTACCACAAAAGATCTCTTGTGTAAGATCTTGAATTCTTTGGAGATGACATAAACCTTAGTGTAGGAGATGCAAGGTCCTGTGGTATATGGATACAAAAAAAGCCGTGATCCGCTCGTCACAACTTCGGTTAGACACCATGACCATTTTTTCCTTCTATCTCTTCATAGTTATAGTTATGGTGTTCTATCATATATTCTTACGTCCGTCTTGATCTGCACCTAATCTTCATATAACTGACCTTCATCTATTAGCTTCATCTGTTTGAGCTTCATCTGATTGATTCTCGTTTAGATAACCATGATCGTAACGAGAACCTGGTTTTGAGCGTTTGGCTTCTTCTATTTCGTTATGTGTAAATGATCCGACTGGTATGACGTCATGCGGCATCACATGCATGTCTCTTGCTGTTACATGTGCCATCACATGATAAATCCCTTCTTCATCGAAGGACACTTGAGCTGTATACCGTCCATTATCCTCTAGCTCCGCTGTAAGAAAAAGGGGGTCCTCACCCTCTTGTAGGACTTCAAATTGGACAACGAGGGCATCATCAACAGGCTCATCGCCTTGAAGGATGTGTACCGCGAGTATGACGTTTTCCTGTGGTTCTATGTTTTCCGGTTCATATTCTAAGTCTACCTGAAGTAGGTGTACAGTCTGATCGTCGACTGACTCACCTGAGACACAGGCAGATAAAAGTAGAACAAGGATTAGCCCTAGTAAGCATGTGTTGTATATTTTCATTATCCGTCATCCTTTATGATGAGTACTGAATTTGCATTCTGATAGCGCATATGGATCGGTAATAGATACGTTAGTGCTATTGAGAAAGCGCTTTGGTATCTTGAACCATCTGTTCAAAAGGAATCTCTTGTAGCCCTGAGTACGTCTTAGCAATAACACCCTTTTGATCTATGAGATAAAAACGGGTGCCATGAAGATATTGGTCTGTATCTGTCATTTCTTCGAGCACAGTGTTAAAGTCCTCTGCAAGGTCCTTAACCTCTTCTCTTGTATAACCCGTAAGAAAATCCCACTGTTCAGGATCAATAGAATGCTGTTGTCTATACTCCTGCAGCACGTCAGGTGTATCCCTTTTAGGGTCCACAGTTAACGCTACGATAGGTGGCTTCAGGCCTTTCGCTTCTAGTCTTTCTTGTAATTCAATCATATTCGTTGTCATCATAGGACACACTGTGTCACAGGATGTAAACATAAAATAAGCTAACCACACTTCACCGTGATAATCTGAGATGGTGACAGGCTCACCCTCTTCGTTCACAGCCGTAAACTCATCATCTTCATCTACAGCCCAATCCAATCGCTCTTTGATTTCCGTTTGTCCGCAAGCCACTAGTAATAAAATACTGAATGTAGCGCAGCTGATGATCACGTATAGACGGTGTTTCATGTGAAAAGCCTTCCTTTCCCATGATGTTCTTTTTTCATTCTAACACAATACACTCCCAACATTATGGGCAAAAAGTTACTATTATATGAACGCATCCCGTTGATCGGTCACATTCATAATATTAGGCTTATCCTCTAATGACCTTACTTATAGCAGACCATACATTAAGAGTAACAGAGTGAGAAGGCTGGTGAAACATGATGGCAGAATGTAAAAAATGTGAGGGACTTGGGACGAAGGACTGCGAAGAATGTACGGTAGAATGCTTTAACTTCTTTATAGGTAGAACTTGCCCCACTTGTGCGGGCATGCTTATCATCCCGTGTCCAGAATGTGCAGGGTCGGGGCAAGTTCCTGATGAAGATGACTAGCGACGAGAAGAACAGTTCGGAGGATGGTTCCTCTAGCTGTTCTTTTTGAATTCATCCCCTTTTCCTGTTAAAGGCGGCATTGTTTCACTTACATGAACATCTAACACAACGGGACCCGGTTCTTGGTAAGCTTCTTTGAGCTCCGAAATAAGATCAGTATTTTCACTCACGCGTCTGCCTTTTGCCCCATAGGCGGTGGCTAGTTCTGCAAAATTCGGATTTTGAAGGCTCGCTCCAAAAGATTGTAAACCTTTCTGTTCCATTTTATGCTTTTCCATAGCCAAAGCGTGGTTATTGAGGACAATAATGGTCATCGGTATCTTGTACTTAACGGCCGTTGCTAGCTCAGACATGGACATCTGAAATCCCCCGTCCCCTACTACGGCAACGACTTGGCGATCAGGTTCATTTATTTTAGCTGAGATAGCGCCTGGTAAAGCATAACCCATTGTTCGCCATTTACCCGAATAAAGGACATCCTGTTTTGTCGCTTGGAAGATGCGGTTGTACCAGATGGTGTTATCTCCTGTGTCCAGTACCATAATAGCGTGTGTGTCTACAGTCTGATCGATGGCCGCCATGATACGTTGTGGCGTCAATGCGCCTTTATCACCACCTGACCGTTCTTGCCTGAATTGATCATCTATGGTTGTTTTGGTCCGAGTCACTTGATGAGACCATTGCTCACGATTGACCTGGCTCGGTTGGGATTGTAGTTGCTCATAAAGCTGCGGAAGCACTTCTCTCACGTCACCTACTAACCCATAGACGGTGTTTGGATGTGCTTCTATACTCGTGGCGGCCAAATCGACCTGTACCACTTTGGATTGTTGTGGGACAAAGCCTTCTGGCCACCAATTGGCACCTATGACTAAGACCACATCGGATTGTCGGAGCAAATCCCGCCCCTCTAGAGTGCCTCCTTCGCCGATACCGCCAACGTACTGTGGATGTGTATAAGGTATCGTTCCCTTGGCCCCAAGGGTTTCTATGATGCCCGCTTGCAGGGACTCAGCGATATTTAGAATCCAATCTCTTCCCGCTCTTGCCCCTTCTCCTATGAGTAGCATCGGTTTGCTAGCGTTCGCTAGAAGCATCGTTGCCTCGGGCAATTGATGAAAGGCTTCAATATGTTGTCTTTCAAGCACACCGACAGGAGGTTCAATTGGAGCTGAGCATGGTAAGGAGAATACATCCTTAGGCACACTCACATGGGCAACGCCTTTCTTCATTTTCGCTTGTAGTATAGCCTTCTTTAGGATTTTAACTGTGGCATCAGGATGGGTTAGTTGTTCAGAGTAAACGGCTAAGGGGCCGATTAATTGCTGTTGATTCACGTATTGCTTCGCTTCCGTTCCGATCTTACTAGACTCTACTTGTCCCGTAATAACCAATATAGGGATGCGATCTGCAGCGGCATCAGCAATCCCGTTGAGCATGTTTGCCAGGCCCGGGCCGCTTGTACCGACCGCAACGGCCAGCTTTTGTGTTAGTTTGCCTTCCGTTGAAGCCATCATGGCAGCCCCATTCTCAGAACCAACGGCATAATAATGAATCTTATCTTGTTTGGCGACGGTATCAATGAAGTCGAGTGTGGCATCTCCTATGACGCCATACATGTTCTCAATGCCCCAGACGTGTAGGAGCTCTAACATTGTCTGTGCAACGGTTCTTTGAGCTCCTATCTGACCATCTGTGTTCGCGAGGGGTTGTCTCTGTGGTGATGATTCTGCACTCATGGCAATCTCCTTTCCTACACTGTAGGTTTTTTAGATATAGTACTAATATGTAAATATTTCCCTCTAAATATTCTTACATGAGAATTTAAGGGAGTGCCTACCACTGCTTGGGTTTCAACGATTGTCATAGAGCCAGTCTACGATATCAGAGAAGATGGGGAGCGAACGGTTCTGTGTATTGGCCGGTTGGTCCAGAGTGAGCACAACGATGCTGTACCTCGGGCGTGTAGCTGGATAGTACCCTGCAAACCACTGGTGATTACGACCACCAGAGATTTGGGCCGTACCAGTTTTTCCCCCTACATCCCAACGCTCATGATGGATGGCCGATGCTGTTCCGTGTGTCACGACCCTCGCAAGCAGCTGGCGTAAGCGATAAGCTGTGTAAGGAGAGATCTGATCGCCTCCCAATGGTTGTTGTTTAAAGTCGTAAAAGTGGGCGCCTGTATTGTACAGAATGTCCTGAACGGCTGTTACTTGCCGTTTGTTTCCTCCTTTACTTATGGTGGCCATCATATTGGCCACAGCCAAAGGCGTTACCTGTACATCTAGCTGACCAATGCCCGTTTGGCGTAGGAATGCCTCATCATGACGCACATCGTCCTTTCGGTTGGTGGCAAACACTTGTCCCACTTCTTCATGATCTAACTGCTTAAATTGATGATAGTCGTAAACGCTTCCTTGCCAGCCGTTCAGTTGTAATAGGCCTAGCTTTTCCGCGTAGTTTTGTAGTTTCTCAGGGCCTATCTGTTGAGCAAGCTGACCAAACACTATATTGCAGGATTGAGCAAAGGCTTCTTCAAAACTGATTCTGCCATGCCCCTCCTCCTTCCAACAATGAAATTGGGTCCCTTCTAACGTACCATCACACTCGAACATCTGTTGTGGCTTAACAATACGTTCTTCTAGTGCAGCAGCAGCAGTGACAATTTTAAACACTGAACCAGGGGCATAGCGTTTCAGTGCTTTGTTTTCCCTCGATACAGGTGAAAAAACGTCAGGTGTATAGACGGGGCGACTACTCATCGCTAAAATTTCATTCGTACGGTTATCGAGGACAATAGCGGCCCCTTCTTCTATTCCGTGTTGGTTCAGGGTCGATTCTAATTCAGTCTGTAGTGCACGATCGATTGTCGTCTGGATAGAAAGAGGGTAAAAGGGGTTGTCTTGCCCGTAGTATTTGATATCCATTCCTTTAATAGGGTCCCCATGTGCATCCACATAGTAAGATAACGTTGTTGGGCCGTTTCCCAATAGGAAGGGTTGAAATGTTTTTTCTAGACCCATAATGCCAACCTGACTGTCTAAACGTAATCTTCCTTGAGCAAGTTCCTTGGCATACTCAGTTTGTATCATGGGTGAATTCTCTCCCACATCCCCTATAAGGTGTTGGGCCAACCTATCTTCCGAGGTAAAACGTTGCTGATAGGGAACGGCAATAAAACCATTGATGCCTAGTTCATTCGTCGTGCTTGCTTCTTGTTCCGTTAACTCAAGCAGACGTTGATTGTGCTTGAGAACCTGAGGCTCCTTCACTTCCCTCAAGATGTTCTGCAGTTGCTCACCAGAGAGACCGAGCATATCAGCGACCTGTGTGAGCTGCTGAGGCGTCAGACTCTTAATGGCAAAAGGGAAGGCCACTAGGGCATAGGTATCATAGTGAATAAGAGAGTGATGTTGACGGTCTGTGATATCACCTCTTCCTGATTGGAGGACCACTTGTTGCTGTCTTTGCTGAACCGCTTTTTTGATCAGGTTAATGTGATGCTTTGAGAAGTTCTCAGTGCCAAGAATCTGGATATAGACTAAGCGTCCCGTTACACAGAGCATCCCTACCATCATTAACAGGAGCACGATCAATACCCTTCTTACCATTTTGTCTGTTTACCCCCGCATACGGACTAAGTTAGTTACTAGTACTAGTCTTGCCATTACGGTTATAGCCATACACCATACAAAAAAGCACTGTGAAAAAGAATACACAGTGCTCTCATCCGTCGTATATAAAAACGATAATCCTACGTGTTCACTTCAAGTATCTTCACTTTCATTTCTCCACCAGGGGTTTGCACGAGGACTTCTTCACCGATTTCTCTCCCTAACAAGCTTTGCCCCATTGGTGAGTCATTGGAGATTTTACCGGATAAAGGGTCGGACTCCGTACTTCCGACGATCGTGTACTCTTCCTTATCACCGTCAGGTAGTTCCTGTATCACGATCGTCTTACCCATGCTCACGACCCCTTGTGGACTATCGTCAGCTTCAATGATTTTGGCATTTCGGATCATATTTTCTAATTGCGTGATACGTCCTTCAACGAACGCTTGCTCATCTTTTGCCGCATCATACTCCGAATTCTCACTTAGGTCTCCAAAATCCCTTGCGATCTTAATCCGTTCTACAACCTCTTTACGCTTTTCAGTTTTAAGGTATTCTAGCTCTTCCTGAAGCTTCTCCAGTCCTTCTTCCGTGACGAAAGTTTCTTTCCCTTCCATAAGATCAACCTCCTCAAATGACTTATTTTACCTTATCCTATTACGCCTGAATGAATTCATGTTTGCGTAAAATTGTCTTAATCTTAGTGACCATGAGATCGATAGCCACTTGATTCTCCCCACCCTCTGGAATAATGACGTCTGCATGTTTCTTTGAAGGTTCAACAAACTGTAAATGCATAGGGCGAACAGAGTGTAAATACTGGTCGACGACAGAGTCAAAACTTCTTCCCCGATCACGTATATCTCTCATCATACGCCTAATAATCCTTACATCAGAGTCAGTATCGACAAATACTTTTATATCCATTCGTTCTCTTAGTCGTTCATCCTCTAAAACTAATATCCCTTCAACAATCACCACATCTCTAGGGTCGATCCTAATGGTCTTATCTGAGCGTGTGTGTAATTTATAATCGTAGACCGGCATTTGGATCGCTTGATAGCCACTGAGTTGATCCAAATGTTCAATTAACAGATCGTTATCAAAAGCGAAAGGATGGTCGTAATTGGTCTTGACTCGTTCTTTCATCGATAAATGCGTTTGGTCTTTGTAATAAGAGTCTTGGGCAATCATGACAATCGACTGGTCTCTTAGGGTATTATAAATTTTTTTAGCAACGGTCGTTTTACCTGAACCTGTTCCACCTGCAACACCTATAATGACAGGCTTATGAGATCGGGTCGACTCGGTATGTTTTGGGACACTTCCTGTTGTTTTATCTTTCCCCATCTCATTTCTTCTCCCTTCTCTTAATACTGATAGCGAGTCCGTCTCCAATCGGTACGAATGACGTATCGTAACCGTCGTGGTTGGCTAACCATTCGTTATAGGATTTAATCTTCTTCACGAGTGAGCGGATGCGCTTCTGTTCAACATGATCTTGGAGAACTTCTCCATGGAAAAAGACATTATCTGTAATGATCATGCCGTCTTTTTTCAGTAGAGGACTGTATGATTCAAAAAAAGTGTGATACTGTCCTTTAGCCGCATCGATAAATATACAGTCATACTGCCGTCCTTGCAAATGATCAGCATAACGGGTGGCGTCTGCATGATGGATACGCACACGGTCTATCACGCCTGCTTCAGACAGAAAGCGGCGTGCTGTTTTAATTTTGTCTTCTTCCCGCTCTATGGTATCCAGCATGGCTTGTGGTGCCGCTTTTGCCAACCAAAGTGTTGAATACCCAATGGCCGTTCCAACTTCTAGGATGTTGTGTACTTGATCTTTATTTTGCAGTAGAACGGATATGAGTTGAATGGCAGAGCGGTCAATAATAGGTATCCGCTCTTCATGTGCTAACTGTTCCATTCTGGTTAGTATGGGATCATCTGACGGTGTTAATGAAAGAATATAGTCCTGCAGTTGTGCTGATACAATCATCTGCTTCTCCTACCTCATCGGTTTTAAAAGTTTCCTCGACTCTGGGCATTGTTTCTCTGATGCTCTTCGAACGTACGAGAGAAGTGATGTGCACCTGTCCCGTCCTTTTTTGTTACAAAATAAAAGTATTCATGATCCTCTGGGTTAAGTGCTGCTTTGATTGATTCTCGACCAGGACTAGCGATGGGGCCCGGTGGTAAACCTTCATGCATATACGTATTATAAGGACTTTCAACCTCTAAATCCTCATATAATAATCTTTCCCTCGGTTTTTCTAGTACAAACTGCACCGTGGCACAGGATTGTAAAAGCCAGTCCTCACGTATACGGTTATGAAAGACACCAGCTATCACAGAACGTTCCTCATCAAGCACCGCTTCACGTTCAATAATGGAGGCTAAAGTTATAAATTCATACTCATTAAGCCCCAATCGCTCGATCTGTTCCTCCCATTCGATTCCTTCATCACTCATCGCCTCAAGGGCACTATTGAATTCTTGTTCAAACTGTTTAAGCATGATACGGATGATGTCCTCTTCAGATGCGCCTTTAAATATTTCATAAGTCTCAGGGAACAAGAAGCCTTCAAGACGATACTTTCGTCCTTCGACGTCGTCAGGGATATATTCCAGAAATGAAAATTCACTAAAATCCCCTTCATTGACCAGGTGTAAAAATTGCTCTTGATCAACCAGCCCTTCTTCTTCTAGGTGTTCGGCCATCTGTTGGATCGTGTACCCTTCTGGAACGGTGAAGCGTTCCACCTCTTGGTGCAAACGTCCCTCCTTCAATTGCTCAATCATCTCGTCTAGTTCCATACTAGGTGACAGCTGATACTCTCCTGCCTGGAAACCGCTATGACCATGGTAACGAATATAGTAGTAAAATATTTTTTCATTCTTAATGAGATTATGTTCTTTTAAAATCGATGCAATGGTCGTCCCTGATGAACCCATGGGTACTTCAACCATGACAAACGCTTCACTTTCCGGATCGACTGGCTGTAGATTCGTATATATGTAATATCCCCCAATTCCAGCCACACTTGCACCAATAATGAAGAGAACTAGGAGTGTTATGACAACAATCTTCACTGGTGAAAATGAGCTCCCCTCATCATAATCATCATTTCTTCCCCCGATCATGTCTTCGTGTTCATCTTTCATCGCTTTCCCCTCCTATCCCGTCTATTATAGCGGTAATTGTTTGTTATTGGAATAGTGAGCATACAGTAAAAGAAGACCACCTGCTGATGGCCCTCTTCTATGTTTCCCTTATGGTCACTATAGATGATTTATAGGTCTTCTTCCTCTATCAGTGTCTGGAAAGTGGATTCAACAATCTCCCATTCTTTATCATCTTCGATAATGAACAGGGATAGGTCGTCACCATTTTCCTCGTAACGAAACGCATAAACTTCATCCACTTCTGGGTCCCCATCGACAGGGATGACCATCATATACTGTTTTCCTGTTTGTTCAACATCAAACTTATAGAGCACTTCAAATACTTCTTCATTACCTTCTTCATCGGGTATGATAATTTTTTCTACATCTTCAGCCATTCCCAACCCTCCTTGCCTTATTTTATCGAGTCTAAAAAGCCCTGTAGGATCATGACAGCAGCTACTTTATCTACGACTTTTTTTCTTTTTTTTCTTGTCATATCAGCTTCGATTAACATGCGCTCTGCTGCTACAGTAGACAGTCTTTCGTCCCACATTTGTACTGCAACGTTCGCATATTGTTCAAGGGACTTGGCGAACTCTTTACATAATTCTCCCCTTGGACCAATCGTTCCATTCATATTTTTGGGTAAGCCGACGATGACTTTTTGGACGTCATATTGTTTAATGAGCGACTGTAGGCGCTCTAAGTCTTTGTCCAGTTGGTTTTCTTCCCTACGGATAACCTCCAACCCTTGAGCCGTCCAACCTAATTCATCACTCATACTGACACCGATCGTTTTGTCTCCTACATCTAAGCCCATGTATCTCACAATAATTTATATCCCTACTTTTGTAATTGATCTTGGTGTTGTGATAGGTAAGAGCGTACCAACTCTTCAATGAGCTCATCCCGTTCTAGCTTGCGGATCAATGTTCTAGCGTTGTTATGACGTGGTATATAAGCAGGATCTCCAGACAATAGATACCCGACGATTTGGTTAATAGGGTTGTATCCTTTCTCCGCTAGGGAGTGATAAACATTCAATATCACTTCCTTGGAGTCCATTTCCACTTTCTCTGACTTCACGTTAAATTTCATAGTGTGATCCTTAAAGCTCATCACAAACACCTCTTTCTCCCATGACAATTTGTTCCTTATCTACTATTGTACTCTAATTCTTAAGATTGTAAAACGGATTTAACAAAATCGGGAGCAATGCTTAACGCTTCTTCTAGTTGTTCAGGTTTTTTCCCACCGGCTTGAGCCATGTCGGGGCGACCTCCACCACCGCCCCCACAACGCGTAGCCACCTCTTTTACGAGGTTTCCGGCGTGTAGCCCTCGCGCCATAGCATCTTTAGTGACGCCAGCCACAATACTGACTTTTTGTCCTTGTACTGCACCGAGAACGATGACACCTGTATCCATTTTTTGTTTGAGGTCGTCAACCATTCCGCGCAATTGATCCATATCGTTAGCCGACACTTTTGCTGAGATCACTTGGACGCCGTCAATCTCCTGAGCTTGCTCTAACAAGCTTGCTCCTTCTACATTGCCTAGTTTGGCTTTGAGTGATTCATTTTCTCGTTGGACTTCTTTCAGCTGACTTTGTAAGCCCGTAATGCGCTGAGGGACTTCTTCAGCTCTAGACTTTAATAACACAGATGCCTCTTGCAGTACAGTTTGTTTGCTGGTGAGGTATTGGTACGCCTCTCGACCAGTCACAGCCTCAATCCGTCGTGTCCCTGCACCTATACCACTTTCAGCTACGATCTTAAATAAACCTATTTCAGAGGTCCGATGTACGTGGCATCCTCCGCATAGTTCCAAGCTATAGTCGCCCATCTGGACGACACGTACAGTATCCCCATACTTTTCCCCAAACAAGGCCATCGCACCCATTGCTTTTGCCTCTTCTATGCTACGATACATGGTTTCCACTTCAATGTTACGCCACACGTATTCATTAACGATACTTTCGACCTTTTCAAGCTCTTCTGGCGTGCAGGCATTAATATGAGAGAAGTCAAAACGTAAGCGATCCGCTAAAACAAGGGAACCGGCCTGATTAACATGCTCACCTAGCACATCTTTTAGAGCCTGGTGTAATAAATGGGTGGCAGAGTGATTCTTGATAATATCTGTTCGTGATGCACGATCGACCTCAGCTGTGACATGCTCTCCTTTTCGTATGCGACCCTGTTCGACGGTTCCAATATGCACGTGTTGGCCATTAGGCGCTTTCTGTACATCCTCAACTCTAAACCGGGCATCTCCTACTTGGATGTAACCTCGGTCAGCCACTTGTCCCCCGCTTTCTGCGTAAAATGGCGTTGCTCGGAGCAGGATTTTTCCCTCTTCACCTTGGGACATGAAGTCTACCCACTGTTCATCCACTGTGAGACCAATGACGTCTGATTCTTCTTTTAATCGATCGTAACCCACAAATTCACTCTGTTCTGTGAAGTCTGCTAACACCCCACCTTGAACCTGCATGCTCCCCACTTTCTGTTGCGCCTGACGTGCTCTCTCTCTTTGCTTCTTCATTTCAGCTTCAAAACCGTCGTGATCCACCTCTAGTCCCTCTTCGGAGACAAAGTCTTCCGTTAAATCTAGTGGGAATCCATACGTGTCGTACAATTTGAACGCCTGCTCTCCTGAGAGGACACGCACGTTTTCTTTTTTCATAGAAGCAATCATGTCGTTTAGAATGGCTAAGCCTTCATTGAGGGTCTCATGGAAGCGTTCTTCTTCATTTTTAATCACTTTTGAAATGAATTCTTCTTTGTTCACGACTTCAGGATAAAAATCTCCCATAACTTTCCCTACTGTTGGCGTCAACTTATAAAGGAATGGCTCGTCAATGCCTAATACTTTACCGTAACGTACTGCCCGACGCAGAAGTCTACGGATCACATATCCTCGACCGTCATTAGAAGGGAGTGCACCATCGCCTACGGCAAATGTGACCGTACGCACGTGGTCAGCAATAACTTTGAAAGCCACGTCCTTGTCTTCCTCTTGGTTATAGGACACGCCTGCGATCTGAGACGTATGTTCAATTATGGGCTTGAACAGATCCGTTTCAAAGTTCGTAGGAACATCTTGAATAACAGAAGCCATCCGCTCTAGTCCCATGCCAGTATCAATATTTTTCTTTGGTAACGGTGTATAGGTGCCGTCGGGATTATGGTTGAATTCTGAGAATACAAGATTCCAGATCTCTAAGTAACGTTCATTCTCTCCCCCGGGGTATAACTCGGGGTCTTGTGGATCGTTACCGTAGTACTCTCCTCTGTCATAGAATATTTCTGTATTAGGTCCACTCGGTCCTTCTCCAATATCCCAAAAATTTCCTTCGAGTCTGATGATGCGGTGTTCAGGTATACCGATGTCCTGAAGCCAAATATCATATGCTTCGTCGTCTTCCGGGTGCACTGTAACGGAGAGTTTCTCCGGATCAAAGCCTATCCATTTCGGGTCCGTTAGAAATTCCCATGCCCAATGAATCGCTTCTTTTTTGAAATAATCGCCGATGGAGAAGTTACCCAACATTTCGAAGAAGGTATGATGTCGTGCTGTTTTTCCTACGTTTTCAATATCATTTGTACGGATGGACTTTTGCGCGTTCGTGATACGCGGGTTATCCGGTACGACACGACCGTCAAAATACTTTTTGAGCGTGGCTACACCGCTGTTAATCCACAGCAACGATGGATCGTCATGCGGAACGAGTGGCGCACTGGGCTCAATATCATGTCCTTTTTCTTTGAAAAAGTCTAGAAATCGTTGGCGTATATCTGTCGCTTTTAGATCATTCACGTGGTTTTCATCCTTTCTCTATATTTCATTTTAAGTGTAAACCATTTTATATTCCATTTTATCTTGCCGAACTGTCGAGCCATACAACGTCTCTTTCATGGATGAATCCTAGAACCCTATCTGAGACATGTGAGACAAAATAAAAACCCCTTCGTTCCTAACCTCCTGCTTGGACGTCAGGGACGAAAGAGTTTCTCTCACGCGGTACCACCCTGCTTACACAACTATGTATACCAATTCGTCAACATGATAGGACATACATATGATTGTGTCGCTCTCACACGATAACGGCGTGACCGGCAGGGATTAGCTGCTCTCCAGAATGGCTTTCCACGATATCGCTCTTAAGAATCCTCTCAACCAAGGCTCGCAGATGCATTGGGATTCTCTCTCTGTAAGGGATAACCGTGTACTTCGTTCCTTCGTCAATTTAACTTCGACTATGTTTTAGATATCGACATTATACCTACATTGCTTTATGAATGTCAATGACTATGAAGACCTCTTATACCGAAATACAACGTGCATCACAATCACTTTGACAACCATATAAAATGGTACAGCAAAGATGAGACCAAAAATTCCTCCTACCTCAGCTCCTGCTAACAAGACTAAAATAATGGTCACTGGATGAACATTTAACCTCTTGCCCATGATATAAGGCGCTAATACGTTTCCTTCAACGATTTGAATGACCGTATTCAGTACAATAACCCAAACGATGAGGATGGGATTCGTCACCAATGCGATGAGGAGCGCCGGGATGATCCCTATAAAAGGCCCGAAGTAGGGGATAATATTAGCGATGGTGGCAATAATGGCCAACGAGAGCGCATAGCTTAAACCAATATAATAATAAGCTACAAATGTCATGACCCCCACAAATACACTGATGATGATTTGTCCGCGTATATATTGTCCCAGGGTATAATCGATATCTCTTAGAATATGAAGCACATGTCGCCGATAACGAATAGGGATCGTATGGAATATCGCTTTCTTCAGCATTTTCCAATCGTTTAAGATATAGAACACCAGAAACGGTATGATAAACAGGGAAAATAGGTTACCAATGCCGTCCTTCAAGGTTGTAATCGTTTCCTTGATCTGATTACGTGTATCATCCTCTAGCTGCCCCATTGCGTCATCAATGCCGTAGTGCATACCGTCAGGGAGTTGTTCAATGTGTTGATTCACCCACCAAAACCACTGGAAAAATAAACGCTCAATTTCCGGTAGTTTTCTTAGGATGGCCTGTACTTGCTGAACCACGAGAGGTGATGCATACCAAAACGTACCCGCAATCGTGGCAATAACAATCAAATATAACATGAGAATCGTCATGGTCCGATGCATCCCTAGTGCTTGGCCTTTGCGTACAATAGGATGTAACAGGTAGGCAATGACCAAAGAGGCTAAAACAGGGATCCCTACCGTACGTAGGAGAATCCAAACGGGTAGGAGGTAAGGTGCAATTCGTAATGCGAGATATACACTGACTAACGATAAAGCAATAAACGCCGTGATCAGAACCCAACGTTTTGAAAAGGGAATTTTCACCGCACCTCTCCCCCTTCCTGCAGATTGGTTTAATGTTAGTTTAACCAGCACAGACAAAAACATGATAAAAAAGCTAAGCCCAAGTGGACTTAGCTCCCGGCAGTTTATTCTTAAGTGAATTAACGCGCTTTTTTACGCATGGCACTCATCATTTGTGTCGTATTGTCTAAGACGTCGTTCGTTCCTCTCAGCATGTTATTCATGGTCTGTCTCATTCCATTCTTCATTCGATGGTACCCTTGAGGTTCCTCTTTCCGTCTCATCATCTGCATCACAAAGAGCATAATCCCACAGATGGCCATAAATGCTGTCATGAATGAATTTTTTCTCAAAACGATACCCCCTTAGGCTACTGGGCTTTAACTTGATCTTCAAAAAGGTCATTTAGGGAGCTGAGCGAGCCATCTTCTTCCACTTGATAAATGTCCGCTATCTGTTCATCACTCATGGTAAACTCTATAAAGCATCCCCAACAGTAATACTGATGTGTTCCTATTTTTCCGATATCCTTACATTTGCAATTTGGACATGATAATAGCATGTTCATTTCCTCCTATTTTATGCTATTACCATTTTGGTCCAAATCCCTGTGTTGTATACTTTCTCAACCGTGTCGTTTTTGTATCACCGTGTAAGTGCACTCCCTAAATGAAAAAAAGGGTGTACAGTTGCCGAAGCTGTACACCCTTATGTTACCTCAGTTATCTTTTAACATGCGATCTAAGGTGGACTCCTCTTTTTCCAATCCTTGGTCCATCTGACGATCCTCTGCTTGATCCTCTTCAGCTGTTCTCATTTCGACACCAGGGTCTGGAATCCGTGCTTGTAGGGTTTCCTGCAAAGTGGTCCATCGAGACGTTTCTTCTTGATCATTAATCGCATTAAGAAATGTCCTCTCTTCACCACATAAGATGAGATATTCTTTCCCTCTCGTAATAGCCGTGTACACTAAATTCCGTCTTAACATTCTAGCGTACTGCCGTACGAGAGGAACGACAACAATGGGGAATTCACTCCCTTGGGATTTATGAATGGAGCAACAATAGGCCAGCGTGAGCTGATTAAGATCCTGTCGTTTGTACACCACTTCCGTCTGATCAAAAGTCACAACAATCATATCTTCCTTATCTGTCGTTTCTTTTGCCCATATCATGGCACTCACTTCACCAATGTCACCATTAAACACGTTCTGTTCGGGATTATTGGCTAGTTGTAATACCTTGTCTCCTACCCTGAATGTGGTATCACCATGTTTCATTTCTCTTTTTCCCTTTTTCGCCGGGTTAAACTCTTCTTGTAAAGCGACATTGAGTGCATCTATACCCGCGTCCCCACGATACATAGGAGCTAAAACTTGAATATCCTTTGGTGTATACCCTTTTCTTTTCGCTGAACCACAGATCTGACGGATCATGTCGACCAAATGTTTGGTCTCACATGGAAAGAAACGGCGGTCCGGCTTATCCTCTTTCAAGTCTGTCGGAAACTCCCCTCGCTTCATTTGATGCGCGAGCGTAATAATGGATGACCCCTCAGCCTGACGGTAGATATCTTGTAACTCTACTTTAGGTATCCGTTCACTTAAAATGAGGTCCTTTAGGACTTGACCGGGTCCAACGGAAGGTAATTGATCCTGATCACCCACAAAAACAACCTGAATATTTGTAGGTAAAGCCCTGAATAGCTGATTGGCTAACCATTGATCCATCATGGAGCTTTCATCAATGATCATGACTTTTCCTTCTATAGGTTCATCTTCACTCTTATCGAAATCCTTGCCCCCACGCCAACCTAATAGGCGATGAATCGTAACAGCAGGGACACCAGTTGATTCAGACATGCGCTTAGCAGCACGGCCCGTAGGTGCCACTAATATGACAGGAAAAGGTTCATCTTTATTCACGTAGTCCTTAGGGTCCAGGGAGAACCCATGCAACTCTGCGAAGAGCTCACATACACCCTTGATGACCGTGGTTTTCCCGGTACCAGGTCCACCAGTCAAAATCATCACCTGTGAGTGTAGCGCACGCTCAATCGCTTCACGTTGCGTCGGGGCATACTCAATACCCAGACGCTCTTCAAGTTCACCTAAGGCCTGATAAAATTCCTGCTGATTAAATGTGACGCTAAAATCACGCTGTAGGAGTTGTTTTAGCTTTTTGGCGAAGGCTCTTTCAGCAAAAAAAAGAGAAGGTAAGTACACGCGGTCTTCCTCGATGATCACTTTTTCCAACCGACCCATGTCTTCAATTTGTTCTTTGAGTGTGTCTACGTTTAGCTTCGCTTGTAATTCGGTGTCTTCAGCAGTCAGCCATTTTAATACACCATCTACTAATGGCTCGTATGGATAAAAGACATGGCCACTCTGATCACATTTTTCACGTAGATAATAATAGAATGCGGCCTGAATTCTCTCTGGGGCATCACGCTCAATTCCCATGGCCTGCCCGATCACGTCAGCACGCTTAAATCCAATGCCCTCAATATCTTCAATAAGTTGGTACGGATTCTCCTCGAGGACATTCATGGCCATTTCCTGATACGTTTGATAAATTTGCACCGACAGGGCCATTCCAATCCCGTACTGGGACAGCTTAATAATAATTTGCTCCAATCCTTGGTGTTCCATCAACTTCTCATGTATCGTTCGCTGTAACTTCTCAGAAAGGGACGACACCTCTTGTAATATGTCAGGAGATTCTAGTATACGCCCAATCGCTTGTTCTCCTAACGTATTGACAATCGCTTCGGCTGTCTTTTTCCCTACTCCAGGAAAAAGGTCACTAGATAAATACTGTATAATGCCGTCTCTACCCTGGGGGAGCTCTTTTCGATAATGTTTGATGTGATATTGGAGACCAAATTTATGGTGTTCCTTCAGCTCTCCCCAAAACGTATACGTATCATCCTCATATAAAGGGGGAAAATTCCCCACTACGATCATTTCCTTTTCCTTCACATCTTCCGTTGTTTCAGTGATTCTAATCCGGGATACGGTGTACAGATTTGTAGGGTTATGAAAGATTTCATGAATCAGTTTACCTTTAATATAAGCTTGTTGCTCATCGAACAATGGCAAGGAGGGTTGAACGTCTGCCATGCTTACTCCCCTTCAATTAGCTTTTTTGCATGTAACGCCAGAACGTGGTTTGGTTGTATGTCGATCGCCTTCTGGAATTGGGCTAACGCTTTTTCCCTGTTCTCCTCATGCATATAGACCACGCCGAGGTTATAATAAGCATCCGCGTGTTCTTCCTGGTGGGCTACCACGTATTCAAAATCCTTCTTGGCGTGTTCAAGGTGCCCGATATAAGCGGAACAGAGACCTCGTTCAAAGATCGCTTCCACATCCTCTGGATTTAAATCCACCGCACGTTGAAAATATGCGAGTGACACTGATTCATGACCTTCACCTTTATTCTTGTTGGCCATCCCTAACATATAGTATAGATCTGCATCCTCTAACCCTTTGTTTTCCGCATGTTGGTACATTTCAATCGCTTCGTCCCACTTCTCTAGGTTGTAGAGTGCCGATCCCTTACCGTAGTAGGCCGTGGCCATATCCTGGTCCAACTCCACGGCTTTATCGAACCAACGTATTGATTCCTCGGCCTGCTGAGACGCTGATAATATATTCCCGATATGACAGTATGGATAAGGATTTTTTTCATCCTGTTTTATCGCTTCTAGAAAATATTCGATCGCTTTTTCAACATTGCCTTCATTTAATTCTTCAATCCCTTGTGCATTCAGTGTTTCCGCTTTTTGTTCGTTCATTGCATTCCGCCCCCTTCTGTTATGGTTAGTATATCATGAAAAAAAGCCTGTGAGGAATCACAGACTTTTTGAAGATCAAGTGTCAGTCACGTTGTTAGGGCAGCATCGTTTGTATCTTTAGACAGTTTGACAGTACGGTCAATCGTCGCACCACCTAGACATACATCACCTTGGTAAAACACAACTGATTGTCCGGGCGTAACGGCCCGTTGTTGTTCATGAAAAATGATTTCTAAATCTTGATCATTTATCAGTTTCACCGTGACTTCTTGGTCAGGTTGTCTATAGCGGAACTTGGCTGTGCAGGTAAATGACTCGCTAGGGCACTGACCGTCTATCCAGTTCACCTTGGTGGCGTACAGTTTGTCGGAGTAAAGGTACGGATTCTCAAATCCTTGTTCAACAATCAACACGTTACGCTCTAAATCTTTGTCCACAACAAACCATGGCTCACCTGATCCACCAATGCCAAGCCCTTGTCTTTGTCCAAGCGTGTAGTACATCAATCCGTCATGCTTTCCTTTTTCTTCTCCTTCTGGAGTTTCCATTACACCCGGTTTAGCAGGTAAATAGTTCTGAAGGAATTCTTTGAAGTCACGTTCACCGATAAAGCAAATGCCTGTGCTGTCTTTTTTCTTAGCCGTGATAAGCTCAGCTTCAGCGGCCAGTGCACGCACTTCTTTCTTTTCTAGGTGACCGATAGGAAACATCACTTTGGACATTTGTTCTTGACTCAATTGGTTTAAGAAGTACGTTTGATCTTTGTTCGTGTCCACCCCTCTAATAAGAAGGGATTGCCCGTCTTTTTCCCTTACTTGGGCGTAGTGTCCTGTGGCTAAATAATCAGCGCCTAATGAAAGGGCATGGTCAAGGAAAGCCTTGAACTTAATTTCCTTATTACACATCACGTCTGGATTGGGAGTACGACCCGCTTGGTATTCCTCTAGGAAGTAAGTGAACACTTTATCCCAATACTCTTTTTCAAAGTTCACAGAGTAATACGGAATATCTAATTGATTACAGACGGCCACCACGTCGTTGTAATCTTCTGTGGCCGTACAAAAACCTGTATCATCAGTGTCGTCCCAGTTCTTCATAAAAATCCCGATCACATCGTAGCCTTCTTTTTTGAGCAGGTACGCTGCAACAGAAGAGTCCACCCCTCCTGACATACCGACAATCACACGCGTGTCGGCGGGCGCTTTGTTCCCTCTATGGAAACTCATCCTTGGTCACCTCCATTATCTGAATTGGTGTGTAGTAAACGTTGGTAGATCGCTTGGACTTGTTTGACGATCTCGTCCACGTCTGCTTCTGTATTATTAAAGCCAAAACTAAAGCGAATGGCTGATTCGACTCTGGATTCTCCCACATTCATCGCTTCTAAGACATGCGAGGGTCGTAATGAACCGGCTGAGCAAGCTGACCCACTCGAGGCGGCAATGCCAGCGATATCAAGATTCATTAGCATAGCGTCTGCTTTGACCCCGATGAAACTCACGTTCAAGATATGAGGAAGGGTGTGTTCTGAATCACCGTTCACGATAAAGCTCACATCCGCTTCCTGCAATCCCTGAATAAGACGTTCCCGTAGTTGAAACAGATGCTTTCTCTTCTCAGCAAGGGCTTCATATGAAACCTCTGCTGCCTTTGCTAGACCGACGATGGCTGCGATATTTTCTGTTCCGGCACGGCGATTTCTTTCCTGAGATCCACCGTAGAATATAGGTTGTAATTTTGTATTAGCCTTGACATATAAACAACCGATGCCCTTGGGCCCATTAATTTTGTGTCCAGAAATGGATAACAGGTCAACGCCAAGGGTCTTAACGTTGACTTCCTCAATCCCGAACGCTTGCACCGCATCCGTGTGAAAAACAATATCCCGTTCCTGGAGCATGTCGCCGATTTCAGCTAACGGTTGTAAGGTCCCCACTTCATTGTTGCCATACATCATAGAGACTAAGATGGTGTCGTCTCTAAGGTGTTTCTCAAGGATGTCTCTAGTGACACGCCCCTCATGGTTAACGGGAAGGTAGGTGACCTCAAAGCCCATCTCTTCAAGCTGTTCACAAGCGTATAGCACGGCATGATGTTCCACCTGCGTTGTGATCACGTGACGTCCTTTTGATTTGTGAGCATTGGCAATGCCAAACAACGCCATGTTATCTGCTTCCGTTCCACCACTTGTAAAGACGAGCTCACTTGGTTTCGCGCCAAGATGATTCGCGAGTGACCTTCTTGCTTCATCCAATGCGGCTCGTGTTTCCCGACCAAACTGGTGGATACTTGATGGGTTACCAAAATCGTTTTTAAGATAGGGCAGCATTGCGTCTAAAACATCGTCATGCATAGGTGTTGTTGCCGCATGATCAACATATATACGTGTCATGATAGCCATCTCCTAATTGTCATCATTAGATATAAAACATATATGATTCCTCTGAACCTTCATCTTGATAATGTATAAGGTTCTCTAACGTTGTTGAATCAAGCACCTCTGTAATACTGTCTCGAATACGAAACCAAAGATCTCGCTTAGCAGGATCCTCTTCCTGATCGAATTCAACAGGGCTAATCGGACCCTCTAAGATACGGATAATGTCCCCAGCGGTGATATCTTTCGCCTGTTTAGCTAGCATGTATCCGCCATAAGCACCTCTCACACTCTTAACGAGACCCGCGTTCCTTAGTGGAGATACCAATTGCTCGAGATAATGCTCTGACAAGCGATGTGTCTTAGCGATACTCTTAAGTGAGATCGGTTTTCCCCCTTGGTTTTTTGCTAATTCCATCATAATCGTTAAGCCGTAACGACCTTTCGTTGAAATCTTCATCCTAAACAACTCCTCACCATCAAAAAAGGTACATTGACCTTTATTTCCCCTGAATATATTGTAATGTATGGCTACTCGCTCTACACAGACGTTCCATGGGAATGATCGTTTTTCCCCGTAGCAACCACATCATGGTCTAGGGATTGTAACAGTTTATCGACCATTTTCTGGCAATGGGGTAAGGTGACACCTACGATCGAACCGATACCAAAACAAAACAGTAACGTTCCGATAAAAACAGGTCCACCTAATAACCAGCCAATGGCGAGTACGACAACCTCCATAGCACCACGTACATACTGTACTTTCCAGCTCGTTAATTGAGTTAAAGCTAACATAAGGCTATCCCGAGGGCCTGCTCCGCAATTCGGAGCAATATAAAGCCCAATACCATATCCCATAATCAACATACCCAACACGAGTGTGATCAACTGTATGATGATCCCTTCTGGTTCGAACCAAGCGAGTAAATACACGAATAAATCAATAAACATGCCGACAAATAACATATTCAATATGGCACCTAACTGTGGTCTTTCCTTGGTTAGCAGCGTTGTCAGCAGGATAATAAATATCCCAACAATAATAGACCAAGTTCCGATTGTCAATCCCATTTGTAAGGTTAAGCCTATATGAAGGACATCCCAAGGCGCACTTCCAAGGTCCGCTTTAATCATTAAGACGATGCCAAAGGCCATAACCATAATGCCAATCGTAAAAAAGAGCCACTTTAGTGCTACCTGCTTCAAATGTTGTTTCTCCGCTCCACTCAAAACTGTACCTTCTCTCTTTATATAGTCTACCCAAAATATACTCCGTTACATTATATCATGAACACTTTCCTTCTTGCATTCATATAGCCTCTTCGCTATCCTTGTCTATAGTTAGAAAGGATGAGCCATATGGACTTGTTTAGCTATACACAAGACAATCAACCGACCCAAGGACCACTCGCTTACCGAATGCGACCGCAGACTCTAGACGAAGTGACGGGTCAGGACCACATTCTAGGGCCAGGTAAACTGCTGAGGCGTTCGATTGAAGCAGACCAGCTGTCACCGATGATCTTTTATGGTCCACCAGGTACAGGTAAAACCACTCTAGCCAAGGTCATTGCCAACACGACAGAGTCAACCTTTGAGCAATTAAATGCTGTCACCTCTGGTGTGGCCGACATTCGGCAGGTCATTAAGGAAGCTAAAGAACGCCAAGATTTATATCAGATGAAGACGGTCTTATTTATAGATGAGATCCATCGTTTTAATAAATCACAACAGGATGCCCTCCTGCCATATGTAGAAGACGGTGTCATCATTCTCATTGGAGCCACAACGGAGAGCCCTATGTTCGAAATCAATTCTGCCCTTCTATCCCGCTCCCGTATCTTTAAGTTGGAGCCTCTCACAAATAACCATATCAAGGCCATCTTGCAGCGTGCGCTCACGGATGAAACGAGAGGGCTTGGTAGTATGAACATCCACGTGAATGATGACGCACTGGCACACCTCATACACACCGCAGACGGAGATGCCAGAAACGCCCTTAACGCTCTCGAGTTGGCGGCCTTAACAACCCCACCTGATGAGGAGGGTAGCATCAATATTACGTTAGCAGTCGCAGAAGAATCTATCCAACAAAAAGTCTTGCAGTATGATAAAGATGGCGACCAACATTACGACGTCATTTCCGCTTTTATTAAAAGTATCAGAGGGTCAGATCCTGATGCCGCATTATACTGGTTAGCACGGATGATTTATGCGGGTGAAGACCCACGTTTTATTGCCAGACGTCTCTATGTCCATGCTGCAGAAGATATCGGTATGGCAGACCCTAGAGCTTTACAGATGGCCTATGCAGCGGCCTACGCCGTCGATTTCGTGGGGATGCCTGAAGCGCGAATTCCTCTAGCCCAGGCGACCGTCTATCTGGCCACAGCACCAAAAAGCAACGCTGTCATCAAGGGGATCGATGATGCGCTTCGTTCTGTTGAAAAAGAACAATCAGGACAAGTCCCTAAACACCTGAGAGACGCACACTATAAGGGGGCAAAAGATCTTGGTCACGGCGTGGGGTACCTGTATCCTCACTCATTTGAAGGCCACTACGTGGACCAACAGTACCTGCCTGACCATCTCATAGACAAGCAGTTCTATGCGCCTTCCTCAAACGGCTATGAGCGCACGATTGCCGAAAGATTAAAATATTGGAAGCATGATGGACAGCGGTCATGACATCGTGCCTTCATAAGGAGGTCATTATTCATGCTTGAGTATACTGGGGAACGTGTCATACCTGAGATGATGAAACCAACCAATGGCATGCTACTGGAGCATATTGCTCGTTATTACTTTGCGGCGCCTTATACAAAGGGACGTGTTTTAGACTATGCTTGTGGCGTGGGGTATGGCATACATATGGTAGCGAGACTACGTCGCAAGGAAACCCATGAGCTCATAGGCATCGACATTGATGAAGACACCATCGCTTATGCCCAGAAACAGTACTATAATCCTAAGATCAATTACTTGAGACACGATGTGGTTGACCCAGACCTCCCACAGCAATTGGGGTTATTTGATACGATTCTGAGTTTCGAGACGATTGAACATGTTAGTGAAGAGGAGCAATTTATGCATAATATTAAACAGATGTTAAAACCGGGAGGGACGCTCATTCTGTCAACACCCTTTGGACAAGGAAGGGGTAAGCCGACGAATGCCCCTTACCACGTGCACCAATTGACAGAAAAAGAGTTTAAGGGATTGTTTGCTGAGGAGCAAAATGTCACTTTTTATTATCAGCGTGGCGTCACGTTTGAAAACGAGAAGCGCGAAGGTGTTCGTTACCCCATCGGTATCGTAGTATGGCAAAAAGACCCTGAATGAGTATAAGAAGAAAGACCTTTGAAGTTTAAAAAGAAACTCTAGTAATTTAGCGCTAAATTGCTTTATATAATTATACGGTTGAAGGACATAAAAAAAAGAGCCCCGACAATGCCGTGGCTCCTGAGTTTTGAACCTGCTCTCTCGCAGGTGGGTGTCCTGCTGCCAAATTCCCATGTCCACTCATTGGAGGCGTATGTTCCCTTGACAGACTCAGACTCCCTTTGTAAAGGTGTTGGCTCAAAACTTCGGTTTCCCACGTGCATCTCAGGACTCTTTATTTGTGTCATTATACTATCACACGATGTGATCATCGCGCAAGCCTATCCTTACAGCATTAGGCTTTTTTTTCTGCCTTCTTTTTAATTTGTAAATGCAACTCGTCTAACTGTGCTTCATCCACTTCAGACGGTGCTTGGGTTAACAGGTCTGTTGCACTAGCCGTCTTAGGAAAGGCAATCGTTTCGCGAAGGTTCGTTCTTCCCGCTAATAACATCACGATGCGGTCAAATCCAAAGGCAATGCCCCCGTGTGGCGGCGTCCCATATTCAAACGCCTCAAGTAAGAAACCGAATTTTTCATTTGCCTCTTCTTGAGTGAAACCTAATGTTTCAAACATTTTCTCTTGTACATCACGTTGATAGATACGCATACTTCCGCCGGCAACCTCATATCCGTTCAGTACAAGGTCGTACGCTTTAGCCCGCATCTGTGCTGGGTCTGATTCAAATAAGTGCAAGTCTTCCTCACGCGGCATGGTGAAAGGATGGTGAAGCGCGACGTAGCGGTCTTCTTCCTCGTCATACTCCACGAGTGGGAAGTCTGTGACCCACAAGAAATTAAACTTAGTCTCATCGATCAAATCTAACGCTTGACCCAGTTTCGACCTTAAGGCACCGAGGGCGTCTGCCACGACGGCCGGTTTATCTGCGACGAATAGGAGTAAGTCACCATCTTCCGCTTCTAAAACATCCTTCAAGCCTTCAACTTCTGCTTCAGAAAAGAATTTGGCAATCGGACCTTTCACTTCTCCTTCTTTTAGGGCGAGCCAAGCGAGGCCTTTTGCACCGTACCTAGCCACATACTCACCAAGTTGATCAATGTCCTTACGACTATAATGACCGCAACCTTTGGCATTGATCGCTTTCACTTGTCCCCCGTTTTCGACGGTGTTACGGAACACCTTGAAGTCGCTCCGCTCGACGATAGAGGAGACATCTTTTAATTCCATACCGAAGCGTGTGTCTGGTTTGTCAGAACCATAGCGATCCATTGCCTCCTGGTACGTTAAGCGGGGCAAAGGTAAGGGAAGATCGACGCCAATCGTGTCTTTGAGCATGCGTTGCATCAGTTCTTCAATCATGGCGTGTAGTTCATCCATCTCAAGGAAGGAGGTTTCTATATCGACTTGAGTGAACTCAGGCTGACGATCGGCACGTAAGTCTTCATCTCTAAAACATTTGACGATTTGGAAGTAACGTTCAAAGCCTGAAACCATCAATAGCTGTTTAAATAACTGTGGCGATTGTGGTAAAGCGAAAAACTCACCTTCGTGAACGCGACTTGGCACGAGATAGTCCCTTGCGCCCTCAGGTGTACTTTTCGTTAAAATAGGCGTTTCAACCTCTAAGAACCCTCGCTCATCGAGGAAGTCGCGGAATAGTTTCGCCGTTTTATGCCTCAGTCTAAATGTTTCTTGCATCTCGGGTCTTCTAAGATCTAGATAACGGTATCGCAGACGAATGGATTCATCGACATCGACCTGATCTTGGATGAGGAAAGGAGGATTCTTCGCCTCGTTAATGATGTCAACATCTAATACCTGTACCTCTACCTCACCCGTGGCGATTTTATCATTGACTGTCCCTTCGGCGCGTTCAACAACACGACCACGAACACCTAGTAGATACTCACTTCTCACCTTTTCAGCCGTCTGATGTGCGGCTTCTTGGTTCGGGTCAAAAACAATCTGAACAACCCCGCTTCGATCTCTTAAATCGATAAAGATGAGTCCACCTAAGTCTCTCCGTTTCTGAACCCAGCCTTTTAACTCTACTTCTTGACCAATATGTTCTCTCCGCATGCTGCCGCAAGTATGTGTACGACCAACGCCCATTATTGTTCCTCCTTATCCACTTCTGTTTTGATCTTTTCTATGGCTTCTTTTTCGTTTAATTCCATCTGCTCACCCGTTGTCATATCTTTTAGTACCACAACGTTGTTTTCCAATTCTTGTTCACCTAAAATGGCGACGAATCTAGCGCCTAGTCTATCCGCCGATTTCATTTGAGGCTTCATTTTACGCCCTAGATAATCTTGATCCACACGAATGCCTGACGCTCGCCAATCCTGAGTGAGTTGGACCGCTTTTTTCTTAGCATTTTCACCTAACGCAACGATGTAGCAATCAATGTGGCGCTTGATTGGTAATGAGATGTTTTGTGTCTGTAATGCTAGAACGAGGCGCTCAATACTGAGGGCAAACCCAATCCCTGGCATGTCCTGATTACCTATCTCTTCGACTAATCCATTATAGCGTCCGCCACCACATACGGTACCAATGGCTCCGATACCATCAACCATGATTTCAAAAGCCGTTTGCGTATAATAGTCCAGGCCACGCACGAGATTGGCGTTAACGTGATAGGTGATTCCCATTTGATCTAGATACGCTTGAAGCTGATCAAAATGCGGCTGACAGTCATCACATAAAAACTCTAATATTGAAGGCGCACCTGCAGTCAATTCTTGGGTTACTGGATGTTTGCTATCTAGTACTCGTAACGGATTACGTTCCAATCGAGAGCGATCCTCTTCAGGCAGTTGGTCTTGTACGCCTTTCAAATGTGAAATAAGCGCTTCTCTGTGCCTAGGTCGACACGTTTGACAGCCTACGCTATTAATTTCCAAACGTAGATCTTTGATCCCAAGTTCAGTATAAATCTGCATGGCCAGCGCGATTGTTTCCGCATCGATACTTGGATCGTTCGCCCCGATGGCTTCCACCCCGAACTGGGTGAATTGTCTCATACGTCCGGCTTGTGGACGTTCATAACGGAACATAGGACCGATGTAAAATAACTTAGTCGGTTGTTGAGGCTGACCGTACATCTTACTCTCTACATAAGATCTGACGACGGACGCAGTCCCCTCAGGTCTTAGCGTGATGCTCCGGTCCCCTTTGTCTTGAAACGTGTACATCTCTTTTTCAACGATATCAGTCGTTTCACCGACCCCTCGTTGGAACAACTCTGTATGTTCAAAAATGGGGGTCCGTATTTCGGCATAGTTATACCGACGACAAAGATCATTGATCTTCTCTTCGATATACTGCCATATTTCTACTTCACCAGGTAAAACGTCTGCGGTTCCTCGTGGAATTTTAAAAGCCATGGTTTCCCTCCTAATACGCTTTTCTCTACACTTACGCCTGTATATGTCTGACTAATAAAAAAACTCCCGTCTCTGACTATGATAGTCAGGGACGAGAGTTATTTACCCGTGGTACCACCCTTATTGGTAAGAGCCTTCTTACCCTCTTGTTCTTTAACGCAGAATGACGCCAATCATTTACTAATGGTGTTGAGATCTTATTATGTATGGTTCCCCGATTAACAGGGACTGAAGATCAGTTAAGCCCTGTTGCTCAGTTATCTATCATACCGGTCATGAACACCACGTTCAATAATGGTCCTCTAGGGTGTCTTTCCATAAGATCGTATATAGAGAAGCACTTGCAGCCTATGGTGCCTCATCTCTGTCTATGCCATATCTTATGTACTCTCCCTGTCATAGGATCAATTGCATGTGTTAAGTTATACCTTCGGATTATCATTTATAAGCTGTTAGTTGTATTATATCATACTGACTCACTATCATGGTGTCAAGTTATTTATGTAAATTTTTCTTTGCAACGGTTGACAGTCCCGTAAGCGGGTCTGTCTCTCTTGGTACATGTGTTTCACGAGTAGACGTTTCCTGTTCTACGCGGTTATAAAAATCAACATGATATAGATTTGCAATGGTTGTCTGCTTCATCATATCCTTTTTTCCTACGCGCAATACAATCCCCTCTTCTTTGCCCTACATTTGATGGCCGATTTCATAGCTAAGTTATTGATGTTTCGCCGTTAGATCGTCATCAGATGGTATCATTAACTTTATCTCCATTTTGCCCACTTTTTTTATGTTTCTTTCATCCCAATTCAGTCATTTAGCAGGAAAATCGGGCTAAGGCGAAGAATAATATCGTGATAAAACCAAGACTAGGCTGAGAGGAAGGATTGAGTTAGTATGGATGTGGTCAAAATAAAACACCCGTCTCTGCTGAGTGCATTATTCATTTGTTTGCTCTGTATACTATTTCCATCATCTGCACTCGCCATGGGTGACGTTACGGTAGAGGCGAATTCGCTGAACGTACGATCTGGTCCGGGACTGGAACACGATGTGATTGAAGGTATTCAAAAAGGAGAGACCTTCGGAGTCACTGACGAAAGTGATCAATGGTATGAAATTAAACTAGGCGATGGGCAAACGGGTTGGGTGGCCGGGTGGCTCGTTCAATTTACCGCATCCTCGGGTGAAATTGAACAAGTAGAGGCTGCCGTTAATCCACTTAATGTGCGTTCGGGCCCAGGCACATCTTTCTCAATTAAAACACAGATCCACCCCGAACAAACCTTTCCCTTTGTGCAGGAGCAAGGAGAATGGGTACAGATCAAGCTTAATGATGATGATACGGGCTGGGTCGCTAAATGGCTGGTTCACCGACATCAAGCAGAAGCGGATCAAGCCACAACGGTTAAAAGAACAGCTACGATTAAAGCCACAACCCTAAATGTACGAGCCCAACCCAGTACCTCGGCTAACATTATCGGGACATTGAATCAAGGCAGTGAAATTGAAGTATTAGGCGCTAATGATGGTTGGTATAAAATCATTTATCAGAATCAAGAAGCTTGGGTGGCTGGGGATTATGTTGCGGAAGAATCGGAGAATGACCAAGCATCATCCGCAAGTGGAAGGGACTCCACACGCGTCGAGGTAGAGACCAGCATACTCAATGTGAGATCAAACGGATCTCTTGAAGCTGCCATTATCGATCAATTATCACAAGGGACTATCGTGGAAGTCATAGATGAACAAAATGAATGGTATCACGTTCAGTATGATGAACATAAGGGTTGGATTGCAAAATGGTTGACGAGTCAAGTCAGTGATCAGGTGTCGAACCAGCCTAAGGTGACCATCCTCAACCATGGCACAAACTTAAGAGAAGGACCTAGCACTGATCATAAAGTGGTTGGGCGCGCGAACCAAGGGGACGAATTTGCCGTCTTAGAAACGAAGGGTGATTGGTTCCAAATTCTATTATCAGACGGATCAAAAGCGTATGTAGCAGGATGGATTGTTTCAGCCAAAGGGATAGATAATATTGAACGCGAAGGTATTGACCAATATTTAAAAGGTAAAAACATTGTGATCGACCCGGGACACGGAGGTAGAGATGTTGGGGCCGAAGGAAGTTATTTCAATACTCTTGAAAAAGTGATCAACCTTGATGTATCTCAACTGTTAAAAGAAAAATTCAAGGCGGCTGGGTCAGAAGTGAAGATGACACGTGCTTCCGACCGTTTTATCACCTTGCAACAGCGTGTAGATGCCAGTATCAATGATAAGGCAGATGTATTTTTAAGTATTCATCATAACACGAACAGTGATTCCCGCATTAATGGCTCAATTACTTATTTTCACTCTAAAGCTGATCGTCAACTTGCTAATTACGTACAAAGGGAACTCGTTAAAAATAACGGCCTAAATGACCTTAAGGCACGTCAAGGTAACTTTTTTGTATTACGTGAAAATCCAAGGCCCTCGGTCTTAGTAGAGATCGGCTTTTTGAGCAATCGACAAGACGAAATGAAGATTAGACAAAGTCGCTTCCAAGAGCAATCAGCAAACGGTATTTTCTATGGCATAGCCGAATACTTCAAAGACCAAGATTCATAGTGAGTTATCGTCTCGCTTCGTTTATGGACACACATGAGCGATGAAAATGGGAATAAAAACGAGTAGCGTCGAGTAGCGTCATGAAAAAAAGCAAAGCTAGCCAAAAGGCTAGCTTTTTGTTTATCTAAGACTTCCTATCTTGGCTTTCTAAAATCAGGGTGACGGGTCCATGGTTCTGTAGGTCGACGTCCATCATATGACCAAACTTCCCTGTCTCTACGGGAATCCCTTTATCTCTTAACATCTGATTAAACGCTTCGTACAGCGTGTTTGCCTGATCCGGTTTGGCCGCCTGCATAAAATTAGGTCTTCTTCCCTTTCGACAGTCACCGTAAAGCGTGAATTGAGAAATGGACAGCACCTGCCCGCCGACATCCAGTAAGGAGAGATTCATTTTCCCTTCCGGATCTTCAAACACACGTAGATTTGGGATTTTGTCTGCAAGATACTGTGCATCCTCCTCAGTATCTTCATGTTGTACTCCCACTAAGAGCACAAATCCATGCTCGATTTGACCTGTTACTTCTCCTTCAACCGTCACTTTTGCCTCTTTGCTGCGTTGAACAACCACTTTCAACAATACTCACCTCTATCTCTTTGCAGTCACTTGTATATCTCATTTAACATCTATCGTAATGTCCCGCTCGCAGTATCTCGGGTTACTCGTGCGACGTTTGCCCTACTAAATGCCTCACGTTATTGCATAATACGCTGGACTGAGAAGATATCTTGAATTCTCTTAATCCGTTCAACCACTTTATGCAAGTGATCGACATTGTGGATGGAAACAGTCATTGAGATATGCGCCAACTTATGCTTATCCGCTCTCCCTGAGACCGCGAGTATATTGGTTTTGGTTTCTGTCACCGCTTGTAACACTTCGTTTAGTAGTCCTTTACGATCCATACCTGATATCTCAATATCCACACTATAGTTCTGATCTGTGCTACCTTCCCACTCTACAGGTAAGATACGACTCTCAGCTTCTTCATTTTGGATATTAAGACATGTGGCCCGGTGTACAGAGACCCCTCTACCTCTCGTGACAAAACCGACAATCTCATCACCAGGAACAGGGTTACAACATTTAGAAAAGCGCACTAATAGGTTGTCTACTCCCTTCACACGCACACCGTAGTCGAGCTTTTTACGTTTCGTTGTAGGCTTTACTTCCGGGATCTGTATAGGCTCTTCCTCTTGCTTTTCTTTACGTACATGATCCGTTAGTCGCGTTGTGATTTGAGCGGCCGTAATGCCCCCATAGCCAACAGCAGCAAACATGTCCTCTTGGCCCGCAAAGTTAAATTTCTTGGATACGCGTTGAATGTTCTCATCTGTGAGTACTTTTTTAATATCGTAGCCATGTTTTCGTATTTCGGCTTCAATCATTTCACGGCCTTTTTCGATACTTTCTTCACGCTTCTCCTTCTTGAAGAACTGTTTGATTTTACTTTTGGCATGTGAAGACTTGGCAATCTTAAGCCAATCACGACTCGGCCCATAGCTGTGCTTAGAAGTGAGTACCTCGACGATATCACCCGTTTTTAGCACATAATCGAGTGTCACCATACGTCCGTTCACTTTGGCGCCAACACAACGGTTCCCCACCTCTGTGTGAATACGATAAGCAAAATCGATCGGAACGGAACCGGCTGGCAATTCAAAAACGTCCCCTTTGGGCGTGAAGACGAAAACCAAGTCGGAGAACAGATCCAGCTTCAGAGATTCCATAAACTCTTGGGCATCTTGAGCATCCTGTTGTGACTCTAGAATCTCTCTGAACCATGTGAGTTTATCTTCAAATGTTGTTTCTGACCCCGTCAGGTCCTTGTGTTCCTTGTAGGCCCAGTGTGCGGCAATCCCATACTCCGCGGTTCGATGCATCTCTTCAGTACGGATTTGGACTTCAAGCGGCTCGCCTTTGTTAATCACAGTGGTGTGTAGGGATTGATACATATTAGGCTTAGGCATGGCGATATAGTCCTTGAATCTGCCCGGCATCGGTTTCCAACACGTATGGATAATACCAAGGACAGCATAACAGTCTCTTATATCCTTAACGACAATACGTAAAGCCATGAGGTCATAGATCTCATCAAAGCTTTTCTTTTGATACTGCATTTTGCGATAAATGCTGTATAAATGTTTTGGCCGACCCGAAATGGTCGCTTCTATCCCGTGTTCTTCTATCTTTTCCCGGATCATTTCGCGCACATGACTGATATACTCTTCCCGCTCCGCTCTCTTTTGTTTCATAAGCTGTACAATACGATAGTACTGTTGAGGGTTAAGGAAACGCAGAGAAATGTCTTCTAACTCCCACTTGATCGTTGATATCCCTAACCGATGAGCTAACGGCGCGAAGATCTCTAACGTTTCTTCCGCTTTTTTGCGCTGTTTTTCTTTCGTTTGAAATTTCAACGTCCGCATATTGTGGAGCCTGTCTGCGAGCTTAATTAATATCACACGCAAGTCCTTTGCCATGGCGACAAACATTTTTCGATGATTTTCTGCTTGTTGCTCTTCATGAGACTTGTATTTAATCTTCTTTAACTTGGTCACGCCCTCCACAAGCAACGTGATCTCTTCACCAAATGAGTCCTCCATCTGTTCAGCGCTGACGTTCGTGTCTTCAATCACGTCATGTAAAAAGGCCGCAGCGACTGTGACTGCGTCCATTTGTAAGTTGACTAATATACCAGCGACTTCCACTGGGTGGTGAATATAAGGCTCTCCCGATCTCCTGTACTGTCCCTCATGTGCTTCCGCAGCAAACTGATAAGATCGTTGTATAAGATCAACATCCGTAGATGGTAAATACGTTTTTACTTGTTCAATTAATGCTTCAATTGTCATGACATCACCTTTGCCCTTAGGCTCATACTTTAACCACTATTATTATCTAAATAGAACGAGTTGTAAAGTTATGTTATGCTGGGAAGCTTTTCCGTTCACTTTAGGCCTAAACAAAAAAGGGCCATTGAGAAATATCAATAGCCCATGTTTAATTGTCACTAATACTGCATCAGAGTATGAACAGGGTACTGAGACCCTATTTTTTCTCGTCCGTCTAAATAAGTTAATTCAATTAAAAAGACACAGCCTACGACTATCCCACCTAGCTGCTCAATTAAGTTAATCGTGGTCGAAATCGTACCACCTGTGGCGAGCAAATCATCTGCGATCAGAACTTTTTGCCCTGGTTGAATCGCGTCCTTGTGCATCGCTAAGGCATCCTTGCCGTACTCTAAATCATACTCGCTTTCGATTGTTTCGCCTGGTAGCTTACCAGATTTGCGAACCGGTACAAAACCTTTTTCCAAGTGGAAAGCGATAGGGGCGCCTATCACAAACCCTCTAGCCTCAGGACCCACGATAACATCGATATCTGTGTCCTGCACATGGCTTGCAAGCTGTGTAATCGCTTCCTTGTACGCATGACCATCCTGCATTAATGTCGTAATGTCCTTAAAACGAATCCCTTCTTTTGGAAAATTCTCAATAACACGTATCTTAGACTTAAAATCCATGTGGTAAAGCCTCCTCTTTCTTCTCCTTCGGCTTTAGGAGCTCTTCTATAGATAAAATCAGGTCTTGAAATGATGAATATATAAATGCCTGTTCTAGCCGAACGTCTTCTTGCTTTTGTTTGTATATGGACGACGTTTCTAATTCCTTTTTTACCGGTTTTGCTACAAGGCTAATCTGTCCATTACTCATTGTAGCAAATCCCAGCTCTAAAAACACGTCAGTCATAAATTTAATGCTTTCCAACGTCCAACCTTTATGTTTGGCCAGCTTTTCTCCTAAACGATCTATGTCAAAGGGCCCCTGTTGTTGTAAGAAAGCAAAGTACCATTTAAAATGATCGCGGCTAGGTAGAGTTGAAAAGAAGTGATTCTCTTGATGATAAAAACACATATATAGTCTTGTAGCAGCGGATAAGTCCTGACATACTTTCTGTAATTGGTCTTTAGAATAAGGAAGATCAAAAAAGATTATCGTATCGTATGTATGATCAGACTCTTCTAAAGTATTCTCTCTTTCACCTTCTTTATTATAGCGTAGAATGTGAAAAGATGCTTCATCTAAAAACGAGAAATCAAATGTCGTCGGACGAAACACGCAAACGGCCACTTTGTGGTCAAAATAGACATGGGTATGATTTTTCTCTAAGGAGGACGGTGCTCTCCAGTCGAAATATTGCCTTGCAGTTACCCTTAGGTCCTTCAATTGTATCTGAGGTTTGCGACGCCCGTTCCATTCATTAATATCAACTTGTCCCACGATATCTATGTGTGCTGTTGGACTGACCTGATGTACGGCTTCTCCTAAATAGAATCCGATGCCTTCTAATTCAATATCTGTGTCTTCCTGTGTGAATTTACACTTCAAATGGTTTTGGTGCGCTCCTACTGGTCTGAATTCTTTTATTTGAAGCGTTTCTAGCAGGACGTGTGGGCGTGGATGTTCAACACCAAAGGGCGCTAATTGGTTGAGCTCTTCTATAGCCTCTAAGGTAATCTCCTCAACAGTACAAGACAGATCAATGGAAGTGATAGGTATATAATCTTCTTCCGTCAACCATTGTTCTGCTAGTTGGTCTAGTCTTGTTCTGAGATCATCGACATGTTCAGCCTCAAGCGTCATGCCTGCAGCCATGGGATGTCCACCAAAGTGTGGTAATATATCCACACATTGTCGGAGGGCCTGATACATATCAAATCCGTGTATGCTTCTGGCAGAGCCTTTGGCTAACCCTTTCTCTCTGTCTATTGAAAGCACGATGGTGGGCACATAGTAGCGCTCCACGAGTTTGGAGGCTACGATACCGATCACCCCAACGTTCCAATCTTCTTCAGCAACAACCAATACCTTCGGTTTAGACGTCGTATATCGATCCTCTACCCAGGCAATAGCTTCTTTGGTCATTTGTTCAACGAGTTTCTGCCGCTGTGCATTCAATTGATCTATTTCGGCTGCTAATAGCTCCGCTTCCTCTGGCGTTGAGGAAATAAGCAAGTCGACCGCTTGATCGGCCGTCGCTATACGCCCACTCGCATTAATTCTAGGACCTAATGTGAATCCAACGTGCTCTTCATTTAATGGCTCATCATCAATACCTGCCACTTTAATTAAAGCTTGCAGGCCAACATGTTGTGTACGATTAAGCATCTTAAGCCCATGATGCACGATCAACCTGTTTTCCCCCGTTAAAGGCACGAGGTCGGCCACGGTACCTACCGTAGCAATATCGAGTAAATCTCTAGGCATGTCTCCTAATAAGGCGTGGGCTAGCTTTAATGTCACCCCAGCTCCTGCCAAGTAAGGATAAGGGTACTGA
This sequence comes from Caldalkalibacillus salinus, assembly GCF_016745835.1. Classification (NCBI taxonomy): domain Bacteria; kingdom Bacillati; phylum Bacillota; class Bacilli; order Caryophanales; family Bacillaceae; genus Caldalkalibacillus; species Caldalkalibacillus salinus. The sequence goes on from NZ_JAERVL010000015.1 coordinate 58,354, forward strand.
CAGCCTGGTTTCTTAGGATTAATAACGGCTGTGCACTGCGGTAACTCTGGAGGCGGTTCATGATGATCTGTAATGACAAAATCTAGTCCTAAGGTCTCAACGCCGTATGCGACAACCTCCTTGGAAGAGATGCCTGTATCCACTGTAATAATGAGCTGTACGCCCTCTTCCTTGGCTAAATCAAGCGCTTTCTTATTGAGACCGTAACCTTCTGTAAAACGATTCGGTATGTAATAATCGAATTGGGCATCTAGGCGATTTAACACGTGATACAGCAAACTTGTACTACTCACGCCGTCGCAATCGTAATCACCATAGATACGAATAAACTCATGATTCTGTATGGCTTGTATGATTCTATCTGTCGCTGCCCTCATGTCATCGAGCAAGAAAGGATCATGGAACGACTGTTGTTCTAACTCTAGCATCTCGCGTGCTGTCTTCTCATCCCAACCTCGGGCGATGATCATTTTCGCTACTAGAGAGGATACGCCTAGCGTGTCCTGCCAGTATTGTATCTTGTCTTCTTCTACAGGAGTTATGTCCCATCTCGTTTTTGCATTTAACACCAAAAATCACTCCCAACTTTATCATTATACTTGATAGCGTTCAGGAGTGACAATCTTACTTTGGATATTCCTCTATTTGTCATATCTGATCAATCTCTTCTTAAGCACCGTTGACACCTGACGGATTGACATGAATAAGAACATTATAGACGTGATCATGCTTTTCCATCAACGTCGCTTTGACATTCTTGCCTATGGTGTGTCCTTCTTCTACTGTAAGGGTGGGGTCCACAGCGATTTTAACATCCACGATCACATAGTGACCGTGCTCACGGGCAAATAATTCATCAACGTATTCCACCCCCGCAACCTGCTGAGCTGTGTGTAGTAATTCTTCAGCGTCTTCCTTATGCAAAACATGGTCTAAAGTATTATGTATGGACTCTTTTCCGAGCTTCCAAGCCATGGTCATCACGAGAATAGACACAACGACCCCTGCTATAGGATCTAAATAAACCATCCACGGGATCCCGATATAGCCACCTAACACAGCGCCCCCTATCCCGATTAATGCTGCAAAAGAGGAGTACACGTCTGAACGGTGTTCCCATGCGTTCACAATCAGGGCATCGCTTTTAATTTTTTTACCTAAACGATATTTATACTGAAACATCGCTTCTTTAAGAATAATGGATAACAAAGCGACATAAATAGCGATTTGACTCGGGCTGGTTGTCAGTGGCTCAAATAACATCTGTACAGAACCATAGGCCATCTGTACACCGACAACAAATAAAATCACAGCCACAACGATGGCAGCGATAGACTCCGCCTTTCCATGGCCATAAGGGTGATCATCATCAGGAGGTAATTTGGCTGCTCGAAGTCCGACAAGTACAGCTAAGGAGCCTACCACATCGGAAGCGGAGTGAACAGCGTCAGCGACTAATGCACGACTGTTGCCAATCGTACCGACTATCATTTTTATGACAGCAAGTGCGATGTTCCCTATGATACCGACCCATGCTGCAATTTCGCCTTGCTTAAATCGCTTTGAGTGGTGATCGGTCTGTTTCATAATAACCTCCTGTCTTATATATATCGTGTAAAAGGACCTCAATTAATATTCATTGCCCAATTGTATCGTCTTTAGCCTGTAGCTTTGACTTTAATATGACTAGTCTTATTAAGTTGTTATGATGTTTATACGTATGTAACATACTTAAATGATGATGATGATATAAAAACCGTGAGCAAAGGGCTCACGGTTCATTTTAATTTTCTTTTTGTGGTTGGAACGTACGTGCTCTCACTTCACGTGCTTTCCATGTCACCCATACTTGTGCAGCAATAAAGATAGAGGAGTAAGCCCCTGCTAGTAAGCCGACTAAAAGCGCGAAAGAGAAGTTACGAATACTTTCTCCACCGAACAAATATAGGGTTAAAGCTGCAAAAACCACAGTGAGGGACGTATTAATGGAACGCGCCAAAGTGTCCACAAGACTTTTATTCGTGACAGCGTACAAATCGTCCACTGTTTTAATCTTAGCAAACTTGAGATTCTCTCGAATACGGTCAAAAATAACGATCGTATCATTGATCGAATACCCTACGATCGTGAGTACCGCTGCAATGAAGGTCAGGTCAACCTCTAGACGCAGGATTGAGAATAAGGCAATGACAATGAATGCGTCATGGAGTAAAGCAATGATTGCACATAAGGCGAACCTGTACTCAAAGCGGATGGAGACATAGATAATAACCCCAATAGAGGCGATGATCACAGACCACATCGCTTGTTTTGCTAACTCCTGCGCAATAACAGGTGAGACCGTCGCTTCATTGACATCAGTTTGTTCAATGGCATATTCTGCATTTAAGCTTTGCTTAATCCTCGACATTTGCTCTTGATCCAGTGTACCACGAAAGATCATGGATACGATCTCATTAGCATTACCTGATACCCTTGTCTCTCCGGGCTCAAGGTCAAATTCTTCTAGGAAAAAGGCTTCTAGTTCCTCTGTTGTCACATCCACATCTTCAATGAGAATTTCAACACGTGTTCCGCCTTCAAAGTCCACGCCTAGGTTCAAACCGAAAATCATGGTGAACAATAATCCTAGTGTGATAAGGAGACCAGAGATTAAAAAGTACTTTCTACGATGCTTGACGAAATCTAAACCTAACTTCTCTTGATCAAAGTTCACTGATTTCACTCTCCTTCACACCGAACAGACGTGGTTTTTTATCCAATGCTCGGCTTTTGACTAGGAGACCAAGGAGGAATCTTGATCCAAATACAGCAGTCACAACACTTAAAATAATGCTGGCAATCAGCATCACTGCGAAGCCTTGGATGGCACTACTTCCAAAGTAGAACAGCACAGACGCTGCGATAATCGTCGTGATGTTCGCGTCCATAATGGTCCCTAACGCTCGTTTGGAACCAGCTCTAAAGGAAGACATTATCGTTTTTCCATTCCTGATCTCTTCTTTAATTCTCTCATTCGTGATGATATTCGCATCAACGGCCATCCCAATTCCTAGGACCAATGCGGCAATCCCTGGTAAGGTTAAGGTCGCATCTAACCAATTAAAGACGAGTAGGATCAGGTACACATAAGCAATTAAAGTAATAGCCGCTATCACACCTGGTAACCGATAATAGACTAGCATATATAAGAGAATGAGTATGCCTCCGATCATGCCGGCATTGATGGTGTAATCCATCGCTTGCTCCCCGAGTCTAGCCCCAACACTGTTAGCGGAAAGCTCTTCTAATTGCACAGGAAGGGCACCAGCATTGAGGAGATTGGCTAACTCTTTCGCCTCTTGAAAAGAAGACATCCCTGTAATTCTACCGTTATTACTTAATGCGTTTCTCACTTCAGGTGCTGATATCAGGTTTGTCTCTTCTCCTCTCGCAAGAGCTGCCATCCCTTTTTCATAAGAATCCGTCTCAGGATCAAAATCTAACCAGATGGCTAATGGTTGTTGCAGTAACTTCCGAGTCTCTCTATACACCTTATCTGAGTTATCAAATTCTAGTATCACCTGAGGTTGATTGGCTTCATCAGGAACCGCTTGCGCTGATCCTTCCTTGATATCATCACCATCTAAAATGACCTCATCACTCGTATTTCTGAAGGTGAGGTGAGCCTCAGTAGACAGCATGCGTCTCGCTTCATCAGGGTCTTCTATCCCGGCGAGCTTGACACGAATACGGTCATCTCCTTCAATGGAAAACTCCGGTTCATTAACCCCGATCGCACTGACCCTTCGTTCCAAAGTGGCTTGGGTATGCACTAACGTTTGATTCGTAATGGTCTGGTCTTCACGCAGGGGTTCCACTTCATATAGAATTTCAAATCCCCCTTGTAAATCTAGCCCTAGTGTTATGTCATCAGCCACATCCATAACAGTCGTAGAGATAAACCCAAACGATAGAGCTACTATTAATATAAATGCAATAATTCTGCCCCATCTCGTCATGTATCCTAGTCCTCCTTTTAATGCACATAGGCTCTTTAACCTTCATCGTTATGGTTCCATATAGGTATCCAATCATGAGTGCTTATATCTTTTCATACAAATGATTCGCCATCATATGTAAGGTTGTCCATTTTGTGCAATACCTCTATTATAAAAGTTTGCTTTTTCCAATGTCAATTTCCCCTTTATACGCCTGTGTTGTAAGCCAGTTCATCAGTATAGCAGGTTTAAGGGTATAAATATCATTGACAATTTGGTGAAACATAGGCCATTCTCGTTTGTATTTAGATGTGACACAAGCCCAAATGTCGTCTGTCGTGACTGCATCGTACCCAAGCAGGTGAAGTTCTTCTGCTTTGCCTCTTAACACAGTATCCACTCTTTCACGCAAAATGTTCCACTGTTGAGCATTCATGCTTCATCACTCTCCCAATTTCCCTATGATTAACCGAATATGGAAAAACCGCCACCTACAACCACGCCCGCAATGATCACACCGATAAAAATAGCGGAAAACGCATAAACAAAACGGATTTTAAATAAACTCGCTGCGATACAAGCGGTCCATGCACCTGTCGTAGGTAGTGGGACAGCTGTAAATAAGATTAATCCTATGGCACCAAAACGTTCTATGTTTTGACTCTTCTTCATTGTCCGATGATACATCCAATCATAGAGTTTGGCATACCAACCAAAACGCAGAAGCTTCTCACTTAAAGGGCGAAATAACAACAACAACGGCACAACGGGTAACATGTTTCCTACCACCCCGTACACATACGCTTCCCAGAAAGACATGTGATAAACGCCCATGGCAATGGGGATCGCCCCCCTTAGTTCTAGTATTGGAAAACAACTTATAATCATCACAATCAACTCAGGGGGTAACGTATCTAAAGCTGTAAGTAACATCTCTGTTAAGGTATCTTTCATGTCATGCATTCCTCGGCCTCCTCCTTTTCTATCTTCAAGTTGTCCAATTTCTTGGTCATGCTTTCCCTCAGTACCTGCATATAGATGTATTACAGACAAGTCAGTCTAGAGACGAGATGCAAGGATAGAAAGAAGGGAAGCCAAACATGAGCAAGCAAACATTTATTCAAGGCGCTTTTATTCTCATTATAGCAGGACTAATCACAAAAATTCTTGGTTTTGTAAACAAAATCGTGATGGCAAGAATTCTTGGTCCTGAAGGAATCGGTCTGTATATGATGGCCGTTCCCATCCTTATCCTCGTGATTACCCTCACGAGATTAGGCCTGCCAGTGGCTATCTCCAAATTAGTCGCAGAAGCTGACGCCACAGGAGATAAAAAAAGAATTAAGCGTATACTCGTTGTTTCTCTGGCTGTTACGGGCACGCTCAGTATTTTGTTTACGATCATGACCCTTCTGGGGGCTAAGGTATTGTCTTCCATTTTCTTAACGGACCCGCGTGCTTATTATCCTTTAGTGGCCATTACGCCGATTGTACCGATTGTTGCTGTTTCTTCCGTTATCAAAGGGTATTTCCAGGGAAAACAGAATATGAAGCCCTCTGCCTATTCACAAGTGATTGAACAGATTGTGCGAATATCACTCGTAGCCTTTTTAGCGAACCTGTTGTTACCGTATGGATTGGAGTACGCTGCAGCAGGGGCGATGATCAGCGTCGTGATCGGAGAAGGGGCCGCCTTACTCTATCTCTTCACGACTTTTAAATTTCGCAATAGTAAAGGTTTTCGTGTACGACGCGGTTTTTTTGCCCAATTACAGAAAGGAAGACAAACGCTTCGTGAATTATTAAGAATTGGACTCCCGACAACTGGCAGTGGTCTGATTGGCTCTCTGTCTTGGACTTTTGAAGCGATTATCGTCGCACAAAGTCTCGCCTTAGCCGGGGTGGCGACGTCAGTGGCCACAGCGCAATATGGTCTTTTGTCCGGTTATGCCATCCCCTTGGTCATGTTACCGATGTTTATAACTTATTCGTTGTCCGTCTCTCTAGTTCCTGCCATTAGTGAGGCGGCCGCTCAACATAATGAGGCGATGATACACCGTAGAATTTATCAAGCGATTCGCATTGCTTTAATCTTTGGGGCACCGAGCACGGTGATCATGTTCGTTTTTGCAGAGCCACTCACCACCGTGGTCTATGATGCACCCGACGCAGGTAAGTTTCTAAAGATACTGGCCCCTTTCTTTCTATTGCTTTATTTCCAAGGCCCGCTTCAGGCTGTTCTACAAGGGCTTGATAAGGCCAACATCGCCATGGTCAACAGTTTAATTGGCGCCATCGTTAAAACCGTTTCTATTTTTTTTCTCGCTTCTCAACCTCAATTTGGTATTTATGGGGCCGCGATGGCTATTAACATAGGCGTTTGTTTGGTGACGTTGCTACACTTTTTCTCTATTGTGAAACTCGTGGGGTTTTCTTTTCATCTCTGGGATTTTGTCAAGGTAGGGGCGGCCATGTTTGGCATGGCTTACGCGGGAATCTATACGATGCAGCGACTCGTGGGCGTATATGGGCTTGAGCTCTTATGGGCCTTGCTGCTCACAGTTTCACTCAGCTTGCTTCTATACTTTATTTTACTTATTTTATTGAAGATGATCGGCAGACAAGACATCGCTCGTGTACCGGTCATTGGCCCGATCATAGGTCCAATGTTCCCTAAACGCTAAAAAAGCAAGATAAAAGCGTAAATACTCACTGTCCAGTATTTACGCTTCATTCCTTTCTATCATCAATATCGATGTACCAATGTCCTTTTTCATCCACACTACAAAAGGACACTTTTTTAATATTTGATGAGCCCGCTCTTTTTTTTATTTCTGATTTAAGCCAAAACAGACTTTTATTCAATTTTTTCAAGCTTTGTTCTTGTACGACACCATCTTTGACTAAGATCTCTGGGAGACTATAAGCTGAGCCTCGCATGTCGAGATCCTTTTTTGTTACCGTTTGCTCTTCTTCTATGGGTAATACCGTTAAGCGTCCTGTAGGTTCAAGGATGGCATACTCTACTTGACTCGGGGAGTGAATATTTTTCTCACGTAATTGTATTAACAAATCATCAAGACTGTAGCGTTGTTTGCGTAATTCATCCTCTTTTATTTTACCATTCCGTATCAAAATGGACGGTTTTCCATCCACAACATCCCTGATCTTCTGGGATTTAAGGGATAGATAAGCGAGCGAAACCTGGATCAGCATGAGTATGAGAATGGGCGCGATACTATATATCATCGGCACTTCAACATCTTCTAAAGAGATGACAGCAAGTTCAGCAATCATAATCGATACGACAAGGTCAAATACAGATAACTTGCCGATCTCTCTTTTGCCCATCACACGCAAGACAACAAGTATGAACAGATATAAGATAAACGTACGGAGAATAATGATCCAGAGCTCCATTTTTCTCCCTCCTATTCCTGCTTCTTATTGTCACCCACTGTCGTTATAAACATTCCGGTTATCGCTATCCAAATCTTTGTTCCTTTTCCTTTTCCAAAAGAAGTATAAATGACGGTTGTCCTGAATATGTTTGTACAAACATCATTCGAGAGGAGAGAGTATTATGGGGAGTCGTCGCAATTGGGTGGCTATGCTCTATGGTCTCACGGGTATCGTTGTCATCTTACTTGTGATCAGCCTGTTTTTATCTTTGCTTCTTCACCTTAGCGCGGTAAAAGAATCCTCTGTTCAATGGGTTCTTTTACCCATGACCTTATTGTCCTTATTTATAGGGGGTGCGATCGCTGGGTTCCGTTCAGGACAAAAAGGGTGGTATGTAGGGGGGATGACTGGCGTTCTTTTTCTGCTTCTGATTTGGTTAATTTCTTACTTAGGGTTTAACACGGCATTATCGGTGAAAAGTACAGTCATATACGTGTCTTATCTCCTTCTGACCATATTAGGTGGTATGATCGGCGTCAATATAAGCCCTCATCGAGACTGAGACAAAAAGAAAAAACCCTGCAACACTTGCAGGGTTCCCTTATGTATTCGGCTTAATCGTCCTTAACCACAGCGTTAACCGCTGTTCGTTCAAACGTTAAGCGCACGTTATCTGCCACTTTTAACGTGGCCTTGTCGTCTGTTAGGTCTACGATTGTTCCGTGTAAGCCACCGATCGTGATCACCTTGTCCCCTTTTTGCAGCGCATTAAGCATGTCATTTCGCTCTCTTTGACGCTTTTGCTGTGGACGAATCAGTAAAAAGTAAAACACAGCAAACATAAGCACGAGCGGTAGGATAAAGCCCATAATATCGCCTTCCATGTTTGTCTACCTCCTTTTCTTACTCGATTAAAAAGCACGAGCGTCTGGTTTGTTTAACCCATAGGTCTCAAAGAACTCATTACGATAATCAAGAAGTCTGTCTTCTTTTATCGCCTCTCTTATATTTTCCATTAAATGAATCAAAAAGTAAAGGTTATGATAGGTTGTGAGTTGAAATCCGAACGTTTCGTTACATTTAATCAGATGACGGATATAAGCACGTGAATAGTTTTGACAAGTGTAGCATTGACAATTCGGATCTAAAGGTCCAAAATCCCTTGCATACTTGGCATTACGTACAACCACTCGCCCCTCACTCGTCATCGTCGTCCCATTTCTAGCGATACGTGTCGGCAACACACAGTCAAACATATCAATCCCTCTTATCACGCCATCTAACAAGGCATCCGGTGAACCGACACCCATTAAATAACGGGGTTTATGTGTTGGTAACAATGGTGTTGTTTCCTCTAAAACTTGATTCATGAGATCCTTAGGTTCCCCAACACTGAGACCTCCTATCGCGTATCCTGGAAAATCAAACGGGACGAGTTCATCCACACTCTGCCTTCTCAAATCCGCATGCATCCCGCCTTGGACAATCCCGAATAGCGCTTGGTCCTGAGGTCTTTGATGTGCTTGTAAGCATCTCTCTGCCCACCTCGTTGTTCTCTCAAGGGACTTCTTCACATAGTCTCTCTCTGCAGGGTAAGGGGGACACTCGTCAAAAGCCATCATGATGTCGGGCCCTAAAGCATTCTGTATCTCCGTTGCCTTCTCCGGACTAATAAATAACTTTTCACCGTTGAGGTGGCTTCTAAAAGCCACTCCTTCCTCGGTAATTTTGCGCATATCACTTAAACTGAAGACTTGAAATCCACCACTATCTGTCAGTATTGGTCGGTCCCAGTTCATAAATGTATGCAACCCACCTGCTTCCTGCACGATATCGTGTCCGGGGCGCAGGAACAAGTGATACGTGTTACTGAGGATAATTTGGGCCTTCATCTCCTTTAACTGTTCAGGGCTCATGGTCTTCACAGTCGCTAAAGTGCCCACAGGCATAAAAATTGGGGTATCAATCACACCGTGGGGTGTATGTAATTTTCCCAATCGGGCCCCCGTTTGTTTACATGTCTTTATATGTTCATATCTGACTCCCATACGTGCCTCCTTATGGTCCTATATCTTAATCTATAAAATTAACATTGCATCTCCAAAGCTAAAAAATCGGTAGCGCTGTTCAATGGCTTCTCTATACGCCTTCATAATGTAGTCACGGCTGGCTAAAGCACTGACCAACATAAGCAAAGTCGACTTAGGCAAATGAAAATTCGTTAATAAGCCTGTGATAGCCTGAAATTCAAAACCTGGATAGATAAAGATATCAGTCCAACCACTCGTCTTAATAAAATGGCCGTTGCCTTGGCGAATCACCGTTTCAAGGGTACGAGCTGAAGTGGTACCGACAGCAATAATTCTTCTCCCCTCTGCCTTTGCCTGGTTCAGTTCGTCCGCCGCTTCTTGCTCAAGTTGGTAATACTCTGCATGCATTTTGTGATTCTCCACGTCTTCTACCGCTACGGGGCGAAAAGTACCTAACCCCACATGTAACGTGAGATAGGTCAGACGCACGCCTTTATCCTCTAATGTTTGGAGGAGTTCATCTGTAAAATGTAAACCCGCTGTCGGGGCTGCAGCAGACCCTTGTTCAGAGGCATAAACAGTCTGATACCTCTCAGGGTCGTCTAGTTGTTCACGAATATAGGGAGGCAAAGGCATTTGTCCTAAACGTTCAAGATGTTCTTCAAAAACGCCCTCAAACTCAAAGCGCAGCTTCCTGCCCCCTTCTTCAAGTTCCTCTACACACACTGCTTTTAATGCACCATCGCCGAAGGAAACCACAGTCCCTATTTTGACTCGTTTAGCCGGTTTAACTAACCCTTCCCAAACATGTCCTTCTGCTCGTTTTAATAAAAGCACTTCTATGTTCGCGCCTGTCTCTTCCTTTGTGCCGATTAACCTAGCAGGAAGAACCCTCGTGTTATTTAACACGAGGGTGTCACCGGCCTGTAACAGATCAACAATATTTCTAAACACGAGATGTTTTATATTGCCACTATCACGATGCAGGTGTAACAGCTTTGATTGCGTACGATCTTCTAAAGGCGTTTGTGCGATAAGTTCTTCCGGTAAATCAAAATCAAATGCGTCTACTTTCATCTTTCAATCCCCAATTCTAAACGATAATCTTATTTTAATACTTTGTTTCTAATTTTACATTGTTATGAAAATAGTGTTTCAACATCTGCTCATAATCATACCCATTGTTTGCCATACGATACATGCCCCATTGGGAGGCACCTAACCCATGGCCAAATCCATGACCATGCAATCTGAATAAAGGCTTTTTAGAGAGTATACGTGTGTCTAATTCCTGATTGACAGCAACGAATTGCGTTTGATTGACATTCACTTCTACCGTCTTATCAGGCTCGCCCTGTAAGGCGTATAGTGTTGTACTTTGGGTAGAATCTCTTGGATAATCCACTTGCTGACCATCCGCCCCTAAAACTGTGAATTCTCCCATCGCCTCCACTTCGAATTTGGTGGAGCGAAGGTTTCCTGTACCATCTTTAAAGACAGAACGATGGGCATCTGGTGTTGAAGTCTGAATGGCTTGTCCATTGGCCTCCATAGATAACACCCGTCCTGACGGTCCTCTTTCAGTCACCTCTAGTTGATAAACAGGGCTACGCACAGATGATGACTGAATGTCTCTCTCGTTTATCCAACGCTGTAATTGTTCTCCAGTGTATGGTCCCGCTATCCAAGAGTAAGCATTATCTTGTCTCACTTCATCGAGTATCAGTACACGTGCCCCTTGGGAAAGGGTACCGATCCGATTGTGACGAGTTGACGGACCTGCACGGAAGTTTAACGACGATGTATTAACGGTCCCGAATGTAAATGTTAAATCTGTGTCCGATGGTCCTTGTGTCCCTTTATCAATGTATTCACTGGATACATAGCCTATTTGCCCCTGGCCATCTTGTATACGATACCAGCGTACTTGTACTGTTTCTGGATAAGCATCATCACTTTCAACACGATTATGGTGTTCAAGGTCCTGTCGCCACACTTCTGACCCGTTTGCTGTCATGCCACCAGCGTTGGAATGATAAAAAGTAGCAAAGATATGACCACCGAACGTAAGAAATTGGCCACTGGTTTGATCGACAGCCTGTCGTACGTCCTGTGCCTCCCGTCCATATCCATGGTAAGCTTGTTCAAAGACGGAATCGGATAAATGGGCCACCCCATATTTATTTTCTTGTATCTGATTATAAGCATAGTTTCGAGACATCACAGCTTGAGCTTTTAACGCTTCTATCGGCCAACCTGTGGACATTTCTGTACCAACGACACTATATAAATAAGATTCCAAAGGTAAAACATTAACCACTGTAAAATGACCATTATGTTGCGTTAGTTCCATTTTGCCCCTATACTGACGCTGATCTTTCTCTTCCACTGTTATCAGTGGAACACTTGATGTTTCGGACGACAAAACTTCTAAAGTACTTCGTGTATCCACAGATATGTAAGGGACATTTGCGCTATCCGTTATGACACGCCCGTAATGCAATATATAGTCGGTAGCCTTTGCCGGTTGAAATGTCATATCAGAATAGCTTTGTTGTAACGTGCTCTGCAAGGCTTGTCTTTCTTGTTCGTTCGCAGCATCTCCCATCCATACCTCATAACTGATTTGATCACCAGCGTTCACTTGAGCTAAGTAAGCTGGAATGTCACTATCACCTTGTTGCATTCGTTGTAACCTTTGTTGAGCAGATTTCAAGGAGGTGAATTGCCCCGCCTGTACCCGATATGGGCCGGCGACCTGCGGGTTATAAGACATCTGCTGAGACACTTGTCTCTGCAACTGACTGATGGCTGCATGATCCGTAGCAGAGCCTAATACCACTCGATAATAATCCGTTCCCTGCATTTGTATTTGAACGAGGTCAGCGTTGTAACCACTTTGACTTAAGGCATTGTTGACCTGACGTGCTTGAGACGCATCGGTTGTTTCAGCCACCAGTAAATAAAAATCATCCAAACGAAAACGACTTTCAGACACGTGACCAATATTATCAAAACGCCCATTCCCATTTTGATAAGTGAGTGCCTCATCGCTACTTAAAGTCACTGATTGGACCGTTTCACGATAGCCACTTCCTGTATCTACGAATAGCGCAACTCGTATTTCGTTCGTTACAGCCTGCACATGATCAAAAGACGCTCCCCCTAACCAAGTACTTAATACAAAGACAAATATTAAGACGGCTTTCAAACCCCATTTCAACATACCTTTCCCCTCCTGCTTATTCTGGGTAATCAAGTCCAAAATGCTGATAGGCGAGTGGTGTGGCCATCCGCCCCCGGTTCGTCCGTTGTATGAATCCAATTTGCATCAGGTATGGTTCGTATACATCCTCAACCGTATCTGATTCTTCCCCAATCATAGCGGATATCGTATCAACGCCCACTGGGCCACCTCTAAAATGATCAATAATAGCCTGTAGCAGCTTATGGTCGATATGGTCGAGTCCCTGACGATCTACTTGCAGCTTTTCAAGCGCTTCTTCGGCAATCTCTCTCGTAATCACGCCTTCACCTGCCACTTGAGCAAAATCACGTACTCGTTTTAGGAGACGGTTAGCAATTCTTGGTGTTCCTCTAGAACGTAAAGCAATTTCGTTCGCTGCGTCCTCCTTGATATCTACTTGTAGAATATCAGCTGCACGAGAGATAATATAACCCAAGTCGTCCTTATTATAATATTCGAGTCTACACACAACACCAAAGCGATCACGCAAAGGTGCCGACAGTCTTCCAGCCCGTGTCGTTGCGCCTACCAATGTGAATTGCGGTAAGTCTAAGCGTACGGATCGTGCACTCGGCCCCTTGCCGATCATGATGTCCAAACAATAATCCTCCATAGCAGGGTATAAAACTTCTTCTACACTCCGATTGAGTCGGTGGATCTCATCAATAAATAAGACGTCACCTTCCTGTAAATTGGTAAGTATGGCGGCTAGGTCACCCGCACGCTCAATAGCCGGACCTGACGTCGTCCGTAGATTAACTCCTAACTCATTTGCAATGATATTGGAGAGTGTGGTTTTCCCCAGTCCTGGAGGGCCATATAGTAAAACGTGATCCAGGGCCTCCTCCCTTAACTTAGCCGCTTCTATAAATACTTTAAGGTTGTCTTTGACTTTCTGTTGTCCTATGTATTCAGCCAAATAACGGGGACGTAAGCTAAGTTCAACCTCAGTATCAGCCTCCGTTAATTCTGAGGTAATGATACGGTCTTCCATTCTCATTCCCCTTTCTCTTTATCTCTTTATACGAATCACTTCATGAGAAGTTGTAGTCCTTTCTTAATATACTGATCCGTTGTCCAGTCTTCATCACCTTGCTTTTGAAGTTGAGAAGAGACTTGCTTCACTTCCTTGTCCGAGTAGCCCAACGCCTTTAAGGCTTCTAGCGCTTCACGCTGAACGTCTGAATAATCGCTAGTAACGGTCACAGGAGCCTCATCCTCCAACAGTGTGGGACTAACCTCTTGTTCTGAAACAAAGTGGGGTAAGAGATCATCCAGTTTATCTTTCAGATCTAGAATAATCCGTTGCGCTGTTTTTTTACCTACGCCGGGAAACTTTGTCAAGATATTCACATGATCATTTTTAATAGCTTCGATTACACGCCAAACTTGACCTGAAGCCACAATCGCTAAGGCTCCTTTTGGCCCGACACCTGACACCTGAAGCAGCCGCGTGAATAACGCTCGTTCTTCCCGAGTGGCAAAACCAAACAAGCTTAACTGATCCTCTCTGACGTACTGATATGTATATAGGATTAACTCTTGTCCTTCTTTGCCTTGGTATACGTACGGGTTTCCACAGTGTATATGATACCCGACGCCATGCGTCTCAAGCACCACGTAATCCAAATCTAAATGAGCTAACGTTCCTCTAATATAATCAATCATTACAACCGCCTCTTCTCCACTAGTTGATGCATATGCCCGGAATGGGCTTCACAGATGGCTACAGCCAATGCGTCTGCCACATCATCCGGTTTAGGTCTTTCTTTTAGATTTAATAACATACGAACCATTTCCTGGACTTGCTTCTTTTCCGCTTGTCCATAGCCCACAACGGCCTGCTTGACTTGTAACGGTGTGTATTCCGTAATGGGAACTTCCGCTTCTTCAGCAGCTAAGAGCATGACGCCACGCGCTTGCCCAACGGTAAAGGCTGTCGTGACGTTACGGTTAAAATAAAGCTTTTCGATGCCCATAACATCGGGTTTATATTTATCAATCAGATGAGTCATTGCCTCATAAATCTGCTTTAACCTCGTTTCCGTTCTCAATCCTGCTTCAGTAACGATACTGCCATACTGTACAGGACGAAGCTGATGTCCCTGCTTCTCAACCACGCCAAAACCTACGATCGCAATACCAGGGTCGATTCCTAATATTAGCATGCTTTTCTCTCCCATTTCACGAACATATATTTCCTATATCTTCACACATTTTACCACAGAGACAGAAGAGTGAAAAGCAAGTGATTGCAACGAAAAAAAGACCACAGCATGAACTGTAGTCTATTAACATCGTTATTGACATGTGAAGACTTATTTAAGACCATTCTTCATTTAACTAAAGCTACGATCACTGTTCTGCAAATGGACTATAGGTGGATAGGACACCTAAGTATTCTTCCATACTCTCAATTCTAATGCCTTGAATCAGCGTTTCTACTTCTTCTTGTGGTAAAAGGGACTCTAACTTTTTGGTATCAATTCTGAAAAAGGTTTGAATCACTTTGTTGTCTGACGGTGGCCCTTCAAAAATCGTGAGCACACCGTCCTGGTCTATTCCGAAGTAACCTGTCTCTTTACAGCGCTCTGAAAGATCATCACTTACTTCTCGACCTAGTACATAGTGCCCGCCATTACGCTCTAATACTTTCCATCTATAACCGTGTTCCGTCAACCAGTCCTCCATCTCTCGCTGATGGTGGAATTGTAGCTTCTCCGTTTCCACCCCACAGACATAATGAGTCTGTAGGGTGATGGTAAACTGTTGGGTTGACGCTGCAGCTTGTTGTTGTATGTCTATATTTTCCTTAACAGCAAGGCTCGGTGTTGTACTAATGGAAGTAAGGTGAAAACCATTGATAAGAAAAAACATAATGCTACCGATGGCCACTAAACTTTTGGCTCTTCTTAACATTTTTCTGAGTCTTCTCAGTAAACGAGACATCTCAAAAACCCCTTTTATACTGGAATTTTTGTTTTAGTATTTCCAGCAGCAAGGGGGTTATGCAAAGACAATTTTTAGTTGTGGCTCAAGCGCTCCACCGTTTCATTATCCATCTCTACATTGGAATAAACGTTTTGAACATCATCGTTATCTTCTAGTGCATCAATCAATTTAAGCATTTGCTCCGCATCTTCGCCATGTAGTGCGACGTATGTGGCAGGAACCATCGTGATTTCACTCGAGTCAAAGGAAACCCCTTGGGCTTCTAATCCTTCTTTAACCTCCTCATAAGCTTGAGGTGTGGTATATATTTCAAACGATGATTCGTCATCTGTGATATCCTCTGCTCCTGCTTCTAAGGCTTCTAACATCACCTCTTCTTCACTTAACGGGCTGTCCGACTTCGTAAAGCTAAGGACCCCTTTGCGCTCAAATAAGTATGACACACACCCTGTTTCGCCCAAATTCCCACTATTTTTGTTAAATATGTGACGGATATCTGCTGCAGACCGATTGCGGTTATCTGTTAATGCTTCAACCATGACAGCAACCCCACCTGGTCCATAACCCTCATATAGTATTTCTTCGTATTGAACCCCATCTACGTCGCCGAGTGCTTTTTTTATGGTTCTGTCTATATTGTCATTAGGCATGTTGGCCTCTTTTGCTTTTTGTAAGGCTAACCTTAATCGTGTATTCGTTGTGGTATCGTCTCCCCCGCTACGAACTGAAGCAAATATTTCCTTTGAGATCTTTGTGAATACCTTTGCTCTTCTGGCATCTTGCCGTCCTTTACGGTGCTGTATATTCTTCCATTTAGAATGACCTGCCACGTCATTCCACCTCCCAATGTGTAATCAATCACATACACAGTGTAGCACATTGTTTGGGGATCTCGGTAGGGGGCCTAAATCCATACAAAAAAGCAGGCAAGGATCTGCCCGCTTTTTGCATGAATATTTCTCAAGACACTCATGATAAATACTGGCTCGTTAATAAACGAATGATTCGTGGTGACATGTGTTATTGATTGCCTTCACCAACAGATCGTCCAATATCTCTTAATAACCTTTGCATTTCTCTGCCTGTGTCTTCAATTGGACCATTTTGGTTCTGGTTCTGGTTTTGGTTACCCATATTACCGAGGCGTCCAAAAATGTCAGCATCGTCGGTAATGTGAACCTGCTGCCCTCTCGTGTCTTGTTGCACTTCTTGTTCAACACGTTTCATCACTTCGTCTCTGTTACCGTTAGTCTCTACACCACAGACTACGTCATCACCATCAACCATGACACGAGCATCTTCTACACCAGGTACGGATAGAATTCTCTGCTCTAAGTCACGCGCCATTTCAGTATTTTCATTTCCGAAACGCATGTTGCCACGATTTAACCTGCTTGCATCCTGCATACGTGTGCCTTTTCCACCGCCGAGGAAAGCACCACCGCGGACACCATTGCCCATATTTCTTCTGTTATCGGTTCCTCTGTCTTCGTCACCGATCCGGCCAGCTAAGCCTCTGTATCGTGGGTCGGTGTAATTTTGATCTCGCCCCATCAAACCTTGACGGTCACGTATGTCATTGGTCCCAATGGAACGATTGTCATTCTGATGCGTTCTCTCTTGATACTGTCCAGCAGAACGTAATCTCTGATCATCAGCTGCTCCTTGATCTCCAGGTGTACATGCCACCGTTGCACCCATGACGAGTGCAAGTGTTAGTCCTAATGCTGTTTTTTTCATTTAATAAAAGCCCCCCTTCATCCTTATGTTGATGTTTTTGGAGGGCTTTTAGTCGAGTTAAGATGTTCCTTCACTAGGTAATATTATCTTTTAAGAAAAAAGCGATGCTGTAGATACTGTGTTTGGTACTGGTGTACAAACAACCGTCTTTTTTCCCAGTTCTGGTATAGCTGTTGAGATTGCTCCACTAACTGTTGAGGATGAAAAGTCACATGGGTATTCCATAGTCCTTTCCACTCTCGGAAGATGTCATGAGGAAAACATAACATTAACTGTAAAATAATCAATTGATTTACCGACAGTGGGTTGATGGACATATATCTGGAAACAAACGCATCAGCTATGTCTTTACACCATCCATAATGGTCCAAAATACTTGTCATATATTGAGCAATGTCTAATAATTCTGTGGCATTAGCCATCCGATCATAATCGATTAAATAATAATGACGGTGACGCTGTACAAGCAAATTAGGTGTGAGTACGTCTAAATGGGCCACTTGACCTTTTCTCGATGCTTCTGCTTCTACCCCTCGCAGGTTGTGACTAGGTACGCACTGAAGGACCCATGTTCCCCATGCGAGTGCTTCCTCAACATAAGGGATGAGATCCTTCACAAATCCGTCCCTTCCTTCATTACTTTCAAGAAATTTATTGGCTTGTGTCACCCGATGAACCCATTGGTTTTCTAAGGAAGACATTTTGGGGGCTATTGGAGACACTGGTGTGACTTTCGCTTGCTTGTGAAAATCGGCGAGGAGCTCGATACCATCCATAACTTCATCCATCTGAGCAGGATTAACCGGACGCCCTTCAACTTTGGGAGCAACAGCGATAAATTGCTGATTAAAAGGTGTGCAGTACGCCTCATTCTCGTTTGGAATAAAGGGCACGATACCTGTCATTCCTCTTTGTAAGAAATGCTCTAGGCACTTGGCCTGCCACAGTAGATTCTCTTCGGAAGGAAAGAATTTGACTATATACGTCTGCTCTGAACCAAGTGCTCTAATTTCATATACGCGACCGAGCTTGACGGCTTTAATGTTCATCGTGGTCAGATGATATGCCTGCTCTAACAACTCGAGTAACTTGGTTTCTAAAGCTAAGACACTCAAGCCATAGCCCCCTTCTACCTAAAAATTAGCCCATGTTCTTATCACATGCAAGGGACTTTTTTCACTTGTCGCGCTTGCTCGGATAAGAAGATATGGGCCAATATTTACCACTGTTAGTCATCTGGTTCATTCAATTTTACTGATCTGTAAATTCATCTCCTTGATCTACAGGTTCATAATAATCTTCTCTTGCACAGCCGCAGTCCTTTTTCTTTTTGTGACCATATGGACTCGTTTTCCCATGGGTGGACATGCCACCGTAAGGAGATGGGTATCCTGGTGCACCGTATTCTGGACCTCCATAGGGTGAAGGTGCTCCTGCGCCATACCCATCACTACCATACGGAGACATCTGTGGCATTCCCATCGGTGACTGAACGCCCTGAACTTGCCCCGGTTGTGGCGTTCCGTACATCATACCGGGATACTGTCCATATTGCGGGCCTGGGCCATAAGGCTGCCCCATCCCGTGCGGACCCATCCCGTGTGGGCTTGGTGGATAGGGTGGGCATGGGTGGTGAGACACATTAGGTTTTTGTGGTTTATAAGGCTTAGGCATTGCTTTGGGCTTTGCAGGTTGCACTTTTTGAACCGGTAATGGTTTGTGATGGTGTTGGTGAGACACTTGTTTTTGATGTTGATCCATTTCTACAATGACCTGATTCACGATATCCGGTTTCTTTTGATCCATAATAGCATCTACAATACTTGGTAATTGCTGACTTACTAAGTCTTTTACCATTTGTTGAATATCATCTAATTTTCCAAGGTCAGGCTTAGGTAGATCAAATTTATCCTTCTTGGGTGTTTCTTTCTTTGGTAATTCTTTTGGCACTTCTTTTTTTGGTAATTCTTTAGGGATGTCTTTTTTTGGTAATTCTTTAGGGATGTCTTTTTTCGGCAGCTGAGCCTTGGGTAACTCCTTTTTCGGTAGATCTTTTTTCGGTAACTCTTTCTTTGGCAATTCCTTTTTGGTTTTCGCTTGCACAGCGGAACTCGGAATTTTAATTTTCATTCCGGGCATAATCATATCTGGATTTGTTAATTGCGGGTTTGCCGCTTTCAACTCGTCAAAATCAACACCATACTGCTCTGCAAGCTTCCATAGGGTATCACCTTTTTGTACTGTGTGAATTTTCACTTTGTGATTACCTCCCCTTAAAACATAAGTCCCTATATCTTATGCCTAGGGAGGTCATTTGCTCATATTTTTTTAATAAAAGAAGGATAACTTCCTAGAAAGTGAACATCACAACCTAGTGCGTCAATCTCTGCTAAGGCACCGGGTAGTAAAACTTCATCCATGGCATGATCAACATCAAGGAAAAAGTAGTATGATCCTAAACCTTTTTTGGTTGGCCTTGATTCTATCCTTGTTAAGTTTAGTTTTCTCCAAGAAAAAGCAGCCAGTACTTGATATAATGCGCCAGGGTAATCTTCGGGTAGAGTGATGAGCAAGGAACTCTTATAAGACGCTTGATGCTCTTCTGCCGTGACCCACTTTTCTTTTCCGGCTAGCACAAAACGCGTATAGTTGTTACCGTAGTCCTGTATATCCTCATGTAAAATCTTCAAGTCGTTCATTGAAGCTGCCCATCTATTACCGACAGCGACCGCTCGTTGATCGGAGTGACGACTGACCCACTCTGCAGCTTCTGCGGTGCTCTTCATATATTCCCACTTCGCTTGAGGATAACGATCCTTCAGAAACTGCTGGCATTGAGCGACTGCGTGAGGGTGTGAATATATGGTGTTTATATCGTTTGGTGAACAGTCCTGTAAAGCGGGATGGCACATCACCACCTGTTGAATCGGCAAGTGCAGTTCTGCTTGAATGGTTAATTCAGGGTGCAAAGTAAACCAGTCTAAGGTCATATTAACAGAACCTTCGATCGAATTTTCTATGGGGACAAAGGCGTAATCACACTTATCCTGCAGGCTATATTCTAAAGTATCTGGGATAGACGGGGCTGCAATAATAGAAGTTTCTCCCTTATTAGTCTGTTCATAAGCAAGCAGACTGTGTAATGCTTCTTCCGTGAATGTACCGTGCGGCCCTAAAAAGGCAATTGAGTATGACAATGCTCTTCTCTCCTATACATCTCTAGTTTCTATATCTCCTATCTCACAGAAATGATTTTTTGTATTGAAAAGATCATCTCATGTGTTGTTCTGAGATAAGTTTTATCTATCATACACGCTAAATGATCGTTTAAACAAGTCACTTTTTAGCTAATTGAGATAAAGTTTCTGATGTCGCGATCGCCCCTTGTCGATCAATGTCCAGCTCGGTCACTCTGAGGCCATCATCCTGTGTTTTAAGATGATATTCCATTCTTTCTTTCACATCAGTGATTATAGATGATTGGGAGACGAGTGCCAACACAGTGGGGCCAGCACCGCTAATCATATAACCTAATAATCCATTTTGTTTCTCTTCGCTCATTAACGGAGCCAAACCTGATATGAGATCCGTTCGATAAGGCTGGTGAAGACGATCCTGTAACCCCTCCTGCATCGCTCGCTCATCGGCTCTAAGGATCGCGGAGATGAGCAATCCAAATCGGCTGACATTATAAATGACATCGTGTTTGTCGTAAGCCGACGGTAATATGCCCCGCGCTTCCTTCGTTGATAATGGATAGGAGGGAATGGCCGCAATCCATTTCCAATTTTCTGGAAAATGGAGTGTTTGATAACATACAGACCCTGTCGCTGGATCGATGGTACCCAGAAAAACGCCCCCGAATAAACTAGCTCCTACGTTGTCAGGGTGTCCTTCTTCTCTGGCAGCTAGATGTAGCAACTCTTGGTTTGTGAGTGGACCGTCTAACCATTCATTTGCTAATTTTAAGCCTGCCACATAGGCTGAAGCACTGCTTCCCAAACCGCGAGTGAGCGGGATATCTGACGTAACCGTGATATGCAAGGAAGGCAGGGGGCGCCCTACATACTCGTATACGTCAGTCATGGCTTTCCAAATAAGATTATCCGTTGCACTGATATTCGCTTGCTGCAGTGCGTCCGTTTTCCATTCGAAGGACACGTGATCAGACGCCTGTGCCGTGACCGTCGTATACAGTTGAAAGGCGACGCCTATACTATCAAAACCTGAACCTAAGTTCGCCGTACTTGCTGGCACTCTTACTGTTATTGACCTATGTTCATTCATGTTGTTACACCTCTTGATGCTTGAATATGAGCTTGGTTAATTCTTCTTCATCTCCAGAAATAGGCTCTAACTCCTGATTGATACTGTCCATAGCTGTGGTAGGATCTTTTAGCCCGTTTCCGGTTAATACAGAAACGATGGTCGCGCCCTCAGGTACCTGTCCTTTATTCGCCTTTTTCAACAACCCTGCAACTGAAGAAGCTGAAGCTGGTTCACAAAAGATACCTTCTTCAGCTGAAAGGAGTTCGTAAGCCTCCCTGATTTGTTCGTCAGTCACATCATCAATGTCACCTTGCGATTCCTCCCGTGCCTGAACGGCTAGATCCCAACTTGCAGGGTTTCCAATACGGATCGCAGTAGCAAAGGTATCTGGATTTTCAATCACTTTATTTTTGACGATCGCAGCGGCTCCCTCCGCTTCGAATCCCCACATATGTGGTGTCTTTGATATCATTTGAACTTGGTGTGCTTCTTTAAAGCCTTTCCAGTAAGCTGATATGTTTCCGGCATTCCCCACAGGAAGAGCAACGATATCCACATCTCTCCCTAACTGCTCTCTTATTTCAAAGGCGGCCGTCTTTTGTCCCTCCAATCGGTAAGGGTTAACGGAATTAACCAATGAGATAGGATGCTTTTCACTTAACTGCCGAACGACCTGTAAAGCCTGGTCAAAGTTCCCTTTAATAGGGATAATGTCGGCACCGTATACCATCGCTTGGGCTAATTTTCCCAATGCCACATAGCCATGAGGAATGACAACGAAACAGGATAATCCTGCTTTAGAGGCATAAGCGGCTGCAGAGGCTGACGTGTTCCCCGTGGAAGCACAAATAACAGCACTTGCGCCCTCCTCCTTGGCTTTAGCTACGGCCATCACCATGCCTCGATCTTTAAAAGAGCCTGTCGGATTCAAGCCTTCTAGTTTGAGATAAACGTGTGCTTGGATTCTGTCAGATAGCTTCTCGGCATAAACGAGCGGTGTGGCGCCTTCCCCTAATGTGAGGCGGGGGGTCTGATCCGTCACAGGAAGTAGGGAAGCGTATTTGTGTAGTAAACCTTGACTCATGCTTGTTTCCCTCCTTCCACTGCGTAACAACTAGCGATATTTTCAATTTCTGTGGACGTTTCAACGTCTTCCATCCATGCTTCGATTGAAGCGAGAGAGACTTTATGAGTAATCATCACCACTTCTGCTCTTTCATTCCCAAGTGGTTTCTGGTATATCTGTGAGATACTCATATCAAAATTGGCGAAAGTCTGGGTAATATAAGCCAGCACTCCAGGTTGATCTTTGACCACTAAACGTATAAAGTATGGCCGATATACGCGGCTATTAGGTTTTAATTTCTTTTCCTTATAAGGGGCAACCATACCGCGTCCGTTCACCCCAAGTCTCAGATTCTTGACCACCGTGATAAGATCCGAAACCACAGCCGTCGCTGTAGGTAATTCACCTGCACCAGGTCCATAGAACATCGTTTCTCCAACTGCCTCTCCATGCACATACACCGCGTTAAATACACCATTCACCGATGCCAATGGATGGGTGTGATGGACGAGTGTCGGTTGTACAGATAATTCAATCTCATCGCCATCTCTTTCAGCCATCCCGAGTAACTTCATTTCATAACCGAAAGACTGACTATAATCAATATCCTCTTTAGTGACACTGGAGATGCCTTTGACTTTGACTTCACTTAGTGAGACATCCGTATGAAAACCCAAGGTCCCTAGTATGGCAATTTTACGGGCAGCATCTAGTCCTTCCACGTCAGCGGTAGGATCTGCTTCCGCATAACCAAGTTCCTGTGCTTGGGTTAAACAAGTCTTATAATCTAGCCCTTCCTGAGACATTCGTGTCAGCATATAGTTTGTGGTACCATTCAGTATCCCCATCATTTTCGTAATGCGATCTGATGATAAACCTTCAACAAGCGCTCTCAAAATCGGTATACCACCAGCCACACTCGCTTCATAGAACAAATCACAATCGTTGTCACTCGCTAGCGTGAGTAACTCGGCACCATGTAAAGCAACGAGATCCTTGTTCGCCGTTACCACGTGTTTACCTTGCTCTAAGGCTTGTGCAATAAGCTGGCGCGCTTCCTCAACGCCTCCCATCACTTCAACGACGATATCGATATCTTCATTCATAACGATATCTTCTGAATTCGTTGTTAAAGCGGCTGCATCAATATCGATTGCACGTTGTTTATCTATGGATTGAACCAATGCTTTTTCAACTTTTATCGTACAGTTAGTTTGATGATACAAATCCTCCTGATGTTGTTGGATGATTCGGTAAACCCCTGTCCCCACCGTACCTAGTCCCAATAAACCAATGTTGATTGTATGGTTCTCACTCGCGTCATTTACTGATGGCTTTAAATTTTTCAGCGCTCTCATCTTGTTCCTCCTTCTCCATAGACCACTATTGGTGGTTTTATCTATATTTTTGTTAACGGTCACTCTTCTTGGGTGTTGTCATCGCTAGTCACATGATCCTTCTTGCCTTCTTATGAGTGAATGATCCTCATCTAGGGGGCATCATGACTGCCCCTGTCCTACAATCACCACTTTTTGAATCCCTTCAATCTGTTTGAGCTCTTCTGTCAACTGTGTGGCTGATAAATTCATATGTGCCGTCTCAACGCTTAGGACAACGTTAGCCAGACCTTGTAAAGGAATGGTCTGGTTAATCGTGAGGACATTCCCTCTGCTCTGCGCGATATAGCTCAGCAGATTAGAGAGCACCCCTGTACGATGATCAAGATTTAACGATATGGTGATAATTTTTTGTTTCATCATCGCATTGAAGGGGTGAACGGCATCTTTGTACTTATAGTACGCGCTTCGACTTAACCCCACACGCTCTACAGCCTGCTGTATCGTTGCAACTTCTCCTCTCTCTAAGGTTTTCTTCGCTTCAATCGTTTTTTGAATGGATTCTGGTAATATATCTGAGCGTATAAGGTAGTAAGTTTCCTTGTTATGCTCCATATTTTTGTCCTCCCTGAAAATACATGCGTTTATTTATAATGGACAATTATAGCAAGCTTTGTGTTAAAATACAATCATTTTTTTATTTTTCTGACCACTCCATTAAAAAAAACACTAGAGTCTCAACTCCAGTGCTTCTTTCAGTCTGTTCCATGACGGTTATATTCGTTTATTTTTTCTCGGTATCATGTGTTGAGCACTTCTGAAGAACTCATTGTCCCTAAAGTTAAATTGTTACTCTGTAAACTCAAACTCATAATCCAAGATACGGACAGTATCTCCATCTTCTGCTCCTAAATCCCTTAGGGCACGGTCAACTCCCATGTTCTTTAAGGTTCGAGCAAACTTCATAACGGATTCTTCATACTCAAACTTAGTCATCTTGAACAGTCGCTCAACCTTCTCGCCAGTGACCACAAAGACTTCTTCATCTTTATGGACCTCAAAGCCTTGGTCCTCCTCTTGGAACCCGTAAGTCACATGTTGCTCTTGAGCGTCCTGTATGGTGTTCTCAAATGTTTGCTCTGGTATGCTATCTAAAAGATCAGCTATACGATAAACCAGTTCTTGCGTCCCTTCCTTGGTTACTGCCGATATAGGATAAACGCTTAGGTCACTGTATGTCTCTTTAAATGTTTGTAAATGCTCATCTGCACCGGGCAAGTCCATTTTGTTGGCGACCACAATTTGTGGTCGTTCTTCCAGACGATAATGATACTCATCGAGCTCTTTGTTAATTTGCTCATAATCCTGTAGTGGGTCGCGTCCTTCAGAACCGGCCATATCAATCACATGAACAATAACACGCGTTCTTTCAATGTGTTTGAGGAATTGGTGACCTAATCCTACACCTTCATGTGCCCCTTCAATCAGCCCAGGGAGATCAGCCATAACGAAGCTTCGCTCTCCAACGTCAACAACACCTAAGTTAGGAGTCAACGTCGTAAAGTGATAGGCGGCGATCTTTGGTTTTGCTGATGTGAGCACCGATAACAACGTTGACTTGCCGACACTAGGAAAACCCACCAACCCCACATCCGCTAATACTTTTAGCTCTAGGGTTACGTAGCGTTCTTGTCCTGGCTCCCCATTTTCTGCATGGTAAGGCGCGGGGTTACGCGGAGTGGCAAACCTTACGTTCCCTCTACCGCCTCTTCCTCCTTTAGCAATAATGGCACGCTGCCCTTGATGAATGAGATCGGCAATGACATCACCAGTGTCTTGGTCAACGACTGTTGTTCCGGGCGGCACACGAACAACCATATCTTTTGCATTCTGACCGTTTTGTTTCTTAGGCTTTCCGTTCTCACCCCTCTTGGCTTTAAAGTGCTTCTGATACCTAAAATCCATGAGGGTACGCAGTCCTTCATCTACCTCTAAAACAATATCCGCACCTTGACCACCGTCTCCACCGGCAGGCCCTCCGTCCGGCTCAAATTTTTCTCGACGAAAAGCAACCATCCCGTTACCTCCGTCACCAGCCTTAATGTATATATTCACTTTATCTACAAACATGCTTGTTTCACCTCTAGGTTTCTTCTCAAACGCGGACGTCATCCACAGGAAGTACAATGGTGACCATCCACTCTTGTGATTCTAATTTTTCACAGTGCATACGTTGATCCTTGTGTCCAATGTCGTTTTCTAATGACTGCAAGGCCTTTCTTGCCTCTCTATGATTAGACTGTCCATCTAACTCTAGACTTAATTCCAAGACATCAGATTTAACATCAAAGCTTAAGTATAGGTTATTGTCCGCTTCCTCGATGCATACGTCTTGAGACAGCTTCAATATGCCTTGTACCCATTCCTTGAGCGTCGGATACTTTACGGTGACCGTACGTAAGTCTTGCTCCTCTTCCAAGTCTAACTCATAATGAAGCTTGACTTTCTTTTGCACCCAATTATATGTCATCAGTTCATAAGCCAGTTCAGCGTCACCAATTTGGCTGATTCTGGACTCATCTTGTGCGTTAAAGATGATACGGTCCATATGTCTTTGGGCATCCTCTATTTTACCCAGAGTGAGATATCCTTTTACAATTTGAATATCATTGAGCCAATCATGACGATAATGCTTCAGCAGATTTAATAATTGTTCTTCTTTATTACTCACCGTTCTCTCCCCCACACTCTTGGCCAGCTTCACTATCATTATGAACATCATATCATTTATCGTGGGTTAAAATCATTATAAACCGTTAAGTCATCGGATAATATTTAGTACTAGTCAAAATGTTGAAGTAAAGAGCAAGCTCCGTTCTCCCATGATGCTTACATCGTTTGATGCATGTTGCATATGTCATTGCTTTTTCATATTTTTATACATAAAAATAACCTCTTCTGAACAATGTTCAAAAGAGGTCTTTAAAGGTTGCTTACTTACGCAGGGTAAACACTTACTTTTTTACGGTCACGCCCAAGGCGTTCGAAGCGAACAACACCTTCTGCTTTAGCAAATAGAGTGTCGTCACCACCGATACCTACGTTCGTACCAGGGTAAATTTTAGTACCGCGTTGACGTACTAGAATGTTACCTGCTTTTACTGCCTGACCATCTCCTCGCTTAGCACCTAGGCGTTTAGAGATTGAATCACGGCCGTTCTTTGTACTACCTACACCTTTTTTCTGTGCGAATAGTTGTAGATTCATTTTAAGCATGTCGTTCACCTCCCATCAATTAACTGTATATAGGGTTTGTATTCTTCATTCATCATAATCGACTCAAACGAAACGATCATTGCTTCTAGTAAGAGTTGCATTTTCTCTTGTGTGTCCTTCTGATCTATACTTGGAAGCACGCAGTGGAGAAAGCCATCTTTTACTTCCGTATAACGATCAAGTGGGATGGCTAGGAGCTTTTCAACAGCGTTGACGGTCCCAATCGAGATCGCAGATACAGCGGAACATATAATATCTTCTCCGGGATTCGCATATAGAGAATGTCCTGTAATCTTGAATGCTGTAATCTCACTTTGAGTGTTTCGCTTGATCCTAATTGTAATCAATTTTCATACCTCAATTAAGCTTTGATATCATCAACCACAACTTTAGTGTATGGCTGACGGTGACCTTGTTTACGACGGTAATTTTTCTTCGCTTTGTACTTATAAACGAGGATTTTTTTACCTTTGCCGTGACGGTCTACTTTCGCAGAGACAGATGCTCCGTCAATAGTCGGTGTTCCGACTTGAACATTACCGTCCTTGTTCACTAAAACGACGTGATCAAACGTGACAGTGTCACCCTCATCTGCGTGAAGCTTTTCGATATAAAGCTCAGATCCTTTTTCAACTTTATATTGCTTTCCACCAGTTTCAATAATAGCGTACATCTCTTGGCACCTCCCTCATATACTCAGACTCGCCAATGCTAGGTGGGTTACTCACATCATTGATATAACCACTTTCGGTACCTAGGATGTGCGGTTACAGTATGCCTGGAGACCCAAGCACACAAAAACTAACACAAATGTAAGCTTACCATATAGCGTATCTAGGTGTCAACCAACCAGCGCTTGTAGCTTTTTACTCACTTCGGCCTCTCGTCCATATAATAGAATGGATACATTGTCACGATGTTGTGTTGGTGACCTGTAAAAGTATAACTTATAACCGACCTCTTTTTCAAGGTGTTTGACCGTTTCCTTGTACTCCCCATTTAAGGCTTTTTCCAGCTGTGGATGTACTTGAAGTAACATCGCTTCTGTGTCCAAATGCCGGTAATCCCAAATGAGCTCTTTGACTTGAGATACGATTGTCGCAGTGGAAAAGGCTTTTCCCGTACCCTCACATTGAGGACAATCCGTCATTAACGTTTCCCGTAGGCTTTGCCTCATCTTTTTTCTTGTAAGCTCAACGAGTCCTAACGAGGTAAATCCTACAACAGTCGTTTTCGTCCGATCTTGCTTCACAGCCTGCCCTAACGCTCGTAAGACTTGTGAGCGCCCTTCTTCATCTGACATATCGATGAAATCAATGATGATGATCCCACCGATATCCCTGAGTCGCAATTGCCTCGCAATCTCCCGTGTGGCTTCAAGATTCGTTTGGCGAATAGTCTGTTCGAGGTTCTGTTTCCCCGTAAACTTACCTGTATTCACATCGATTGATGTGAGTGCTTCCGTGTGGTCAATGATCAGGTAAGCGCCATTTTTTAACCATACCTTTCTCCGTAATGCTTTATCTAACTCTGATCGTAATCCAAAGAAATCAAGCATGTTTTCTTTTTCAGTATAAAGTTGGATTTTGCTTTCAAGTTCGGGATAATGCTGTACTTTCTTCTGAAGGGTTTGGATTGCGCTTCGGTCGTTCACAACGCAAGCGTGAACGTCTACAGTCAACAAGTCTCTTACGATTCTGGAAAGGACGTCCCTCTCCTCATAAATCAGTTGTTTGGGCTGAGCACCGTGAGCCTCTTTCTGTAAGGCATGCCACTGATCTCGTAAATTATCGATATCTTGTTTCAGTTCCGCTTCAGACACTTCAGCACACGCCGTACGTAAGATCAGTCCCTCACGATCTTGTATAAAAGACTCTCCTAACTGTTTCAATCGTTCTCGTTCTTCCTCAGAAGTAATCTTACGTGACACTCCGACGTAACGACCAAAAGGCATGTAAACGAGGTAACGCCCTGGGAAGTTCAGGTTTGTTGTGACTTTAGGCCCTTTCGTCCCCGTTGCTTCCTTTTGTATTTGGACTAAAACCTCCTCACCCTGTGTCACCAGTTGCTGGATGGGAGGGAGTCTCTCTTCCGTAAAACGATTAATGTCGTTGATAGGATAAGCTTCGTTCACATGGAGAAACGCGTTTTTCTCTGTCCCTATATCGACAAAACATGCTTCCATACCGGGTAAAACATTTTCAACTTTTCCTTTATATATGTGGCCAACTTGCTCTTTTATCTCTGTTCGTTCAACCCAATACTCGATGGGTTTATCGTGCTCAGTTAGAATCACTTTCGTTTCGTCTAATAGACGCTGTATGTACAGTTTCTTCACTTACTTCGCACCTCATTTTTACATTAAGTCCTGCCGCTCCTTCCTATTTTACCTCAAAAGTCGTTGCACTGTACAATGACTACGTTGTTTTTCAAAGTAGTAAGACAACATCTCCTCTTCACTAAACAAATAAACGAATTGATTAGCCTGCATGACGAAAAAGTAATGGCTCTTATGTCTAAACATTTTCTCCAATGCAGTATGCAAGGTGTCATAGGGAGACACATGGACGCTAGTGGTATCTAAGGGGAAGTCATCTTTTTTACCATAGTGACGGTGCATCAGAAAACGAAGAAACTGAAATGAAGACTGTTTAAATTCAATATAAATAGAAAAAACAAGAAAGACAGAAATCATCCATAAATACAACGCTTGTGGCATAACAAAAAGCACAACTAGGATATATAAACTGACGCCAAACAAACTGATCCAGAGGGTCCATTTGACGGCTCGATAATACGGGAGTAGCAGGCATAATAGTAGCTGTAGGCAACGCCCACCATCCAATGGCCAGATCGGTAAAAGGTTAAATAATAAAATGACGGCGTTAACATTGAGAAAAGCGTATGCGAAGGGCTCTTCCCAAACACCGACCTGCAGTAAACCATAGCCTGCTCCGAGCATGATCACATTGGTAAGAGGACCGGCTAGGGTGACCATCCACTCTTCCTTCATCGGAGCCGTCCCATACTCATCAATTTCAGCCACACCGCCAATTGGTAATAACTGTATTTTCCTTACTCTCCATCCAAGGAAATGGGCTGTTAATGCATGTCCTAATTCATGGATAAGAACGACAGTAAATAATAGCAACACTTCGTATATAAAGTCGTAGACAAGTGCGATGAATACGATTAAGAAAAACAGTGGATGTACAGCAAGGCGGTTAGTCAAAGGGAATCACGTCCAAAGGATCAATAAATTTAGAGTCTTTTTTTAAAGCAAAGTAAAAGGTCCCGTCCTGTGACTCTTCATCAACCCGTGTGTAACCGACGACATCCCCTTGCTGCACCCAATCGTGTAGGGCAATGTTGGCATCTTTGATCTGGGCATACCAAGATTCTTCGCCGTCACCATGTTCAATAATGATGGTAAACCCAAGACCTTCCTTTTCACCTACAAAGGTCACCCACCCTTCTTTTATCGCTTCAACGGGTAATGAATCTGTCGTTCCAACCATAATGCCTTGCTGCGTTTGTCCAAAATTGGACACGACCTTCCCCGCGCTCACCGGAACACCATAATCTGATGGCGGAGGCTCTGTTTCTGGACGTTGTACGATTTGGGGTAAAAACGTCACCTCACTTCCTGTATAAGATTCCATCCACGCAGTGACACCTTGAACATTAAAATCTCTTTGAAGCACTTCAGTCATATAACCTTGGACTTCCAATAGCTCAGGTCTGTCCGATTCCAAAACAAAGTACCCCGCACCCACAATTAACAAGGAGATAAATATTTTAAATAATAGTGGCAATACCCCCTTGTGATCCATTCTTTCTTCTGGTTCGTTATAGTCAAAGTAAGTATGATAAGCATCCTGTTGAGTGCTCATGGTCTTTTGAAACGGGGTGCTGGTTTCATGTAAACGTTGTTTCTTCCGAAGAAGTCGTAGACGCTCGGCTCTTCTCTTTTTGATTCCTTCTTTATAATTTTCGAATTCCATATCTTCACCCCTCAACCAATGATCTACTTGGTACATAATATGCTTGTCTGTAGAAAACATGACTGCCAACATGAAAAAAACCCTACCAGTTGAGGCAGAGTTTAGGTTAAGTTTAGGTTGAGAATATTTACCATTTTCTGTCTGTTATCATGTTGTCATTATTCTAAGTGACCTTTTGGGTGCTCTCTTATGGGATCAGCAAATTCATCATGACGCTCGGATGCTTCGTGTAACTGTTCATTTTCGTAGGAGAAGCGGGGGTTAACTTCTTCACCTGTATCCCATCCAGACGTTTTCCCTAACATTGTATTGGTAGCAGAGCCATAAGGTCCCTCAGGAAACTCTTCTAAAGTTCTGGAATGCACGTAGTTATACTCTGTAGACAATGGTGTGTACTTGTTACGCTCTCCTTTGTTTTCTAAAGATTTTTTGCCCATATAAAACCCTCCCTTTCGTTTAATTTTCCGCTAAGGAGGGTTTCTATACGACATACGCCTACACGCCTGAGTAGGCCATAAAACCGCCATCTACGGGTATGGTCACACCAGTTACGAATCTAGACATCTCCTCGTCACATAACCACATGAGCGTACCTAACAAATCTTCCGGTTCTCCAAATCTGCGCATCGGCGTATGAGAGATAATTTTATGAGAGCGATCCGTTAAAGACCCATCTTCATTCAACAAAAGTTTCCGATTTTGGTCCGTTAAGAAAAATCCTGGCGCGATGGCGTTGACCCTTATACCAGACTGTGCCATATGAACAGCCAGCCACTGGGTAAAATTATCAATGGCCGCTTTGGCCGCACTGTATGCTGGTACCTTTGTCATAGGGGAGGGGGCACTCATCGACGACATATTGATGACAACTGCTTCATCTTTTTCAACCATTTTTTTTAAGAAGACCTGTGTTGGGATCACTGTTCCCAGTATATTCAGGTTAAAGACGTGTTGGAATCCTTCTTCCTTCATATCGAAAAAAGTGGAAATACCGTCTCTATCAAGGTCTTCTGTTTGAAAGGTTTCGTTGGTGGTGGTGCCGTCGGGATGGTTTCCCCCAGCGCCATTAATCAGAATATCACAAACACCGAATGCTTCTGTGATTTTCTGTTCTGCTTCAATCACGCTTTCCACCTTTAACACATCACAAGCAATAGCTAAGGCCTCTCCACCTGCGTCTTTAATGTCTGCCTCCACTTGCTTTCCTTTTTCTGCGGTGCGGTTGAGAATGGCCACCTTAACGCCTTGTCGCCCTAACTCTCTAGCCATTGCGCTACACAATACACCACTTCCTCCCGTCACAACTGCCACTTTCCCTTTTAAGTTCTCATTCAAAGATAGCACGTTATTAAGCCTCCCTTTTTGACTGTTCATCAAATGCTCATAGCAAGATGAACGTTTGGTTAAAACGATGCATTTTTTTAATTCAAGCTCGGTTTGACATGATGAATAGCTCCACCTATGCTTGTTTCATACGCTCTAAAGAATCCCAGATTCCCCATAGATACATGATGCCGAGTGCTCGATCATAAAGGCCATATCCAGGTCGACACACCTCGTCCCAAAGGTGTCTTCCGTGGTCGGGGCGGGCATATCCTGTATAACCGTTCTCATGGTAGGCCTTCACAATGTCGTAAATGTCGACGGACCCATCCTGCGTCCGATGGGACGTCTCGATGAAATCACCATTTTCATAAATTCTCAAGTTGCGAATATGGGCAAACGGAATGCGATTAGCAAAAGCTCGTACCATCTCAGCCACATCGTTATCTTTGTTTGCTCCGAGTGATCCACTACATAACGTTACGCCATGATAAGGACTATCCACGAGGTTCAACAGTCGCTCTATATTCGCTTTGTTGGTTATAATACGTGGAAGACCAAAAACAGACCATGGTGGATCATCCGGGTGGATGGCCATTTTAATATCATGTTCTGCCGCTACAGGGATAATTTGTTCTAGGAAATAGGCAAGATTGGCCCATAAATCTTCCTCAGTGACGCCTTCATAAGCTTTAAAAAGCTGAGTCAAATCAGCCAAACGTTCTGGTTCCCATCCAGGCATGGTTAATTCCGAGTTTTCAGCAATCTGTTTCACTAAATCAAAGGGGTCTACATCATGAATCTTGGAACCCTCATAAAACAACGCGGTAGACCCGTCTTCAAGTGGCTTTGCTAAATCGGTTCTTAACCAATCAAATATGGGCATAAAATTATAACAAATGACTTTTACCCCTACTTGTGCTAATTTTTCAATCGTTCGCTTATAGTTCTCTATATACTGATCTCTTGTCGGTCGCCCCAACTTAATATCCTCGTGTACATTCACACTCTCTACTACATCAATATGTAGATCGTTAGCGTCCGCTTGCGCTTTCACTTTTTGTATCTTTTCCATGGGCCATTCTTCCCCTGCAGGAACATCATGTAAAGCCCAAACGATTCCTTCTACACCCGGAATTTGTTTGATCTGTTGGAGTGTGACATGGTCGTTGTTTTCCCCAAACCATCTAAACGTCATTCTCATCATAAACCCTCCCTAACATGTTGTTGCTAGCTGTCTAGTTGTTCTTCATTAAAAAGTCATAACCGCTTTTCGTACTTCATCAGGATAACGTTCAATATATTCCAAGGCTTCCTGGATGTCCTCCACAGGGAACGTGTGAGTCACCATCCCATCGACGTTCAATTCTTTTTGATTTAAGCGTTTAATGACATTTGGGAATTGATTCGTTTGTAAGCGTGAACCAACCACTGTAAGTTCTTGCTTCGTTAGTGGTAATTGCGGTATAGCTGACGTTTGCTCCGTAAAGCCTAGCACTACGATACGACCTGCATTCGAAGCCACTCGTACCCCAAGTTCAAATGTGTGGGGAATACAAACCGCATCGATGACAACATTCGCTCCTTCTCCGGAAGTGAGTGACATGATTTCCTGTTCCACGTCTTTATTACCTGCATGGATCACTTCATCTGCCCCACTCTGTTTCGCGAATGCTAATCGTTCCTCACTTAAATCGGTGATATAACACTTGGCTCCTAGTAATTTAGCCATCTTCAAACAACAGATCCCTATGGGACCCGCCCCTTGAATCAATACCGAGTCACCCTCTTGAACTTGGCCCCGCCAATTCGCT
The DNA here is from genome assembly GCF_016745835.1 of Caldalkalibacillus salinus. Taxonomy (NCBI): domain Bacteria; kingdom Bacillati; phylum Bacillota; class Bacilli; order Caryophanales; family Bacillaceae; genus Caldalkalibacillus; species Caldalkalibacillus salinus. Next base: position 92,794 of record NZ_JAERVL010000015.1, read on the forward strand.
TGGGCCCCGATGGTAAAAGGCTCCACTAAAACGGATGCTTGATACGGTACGTCCGGTTCTACTTTGTGCAGGTTTGCACTGGGGACAACAATATATTGCTGCATGCCCCCATCTCGATGGACACCGTAAACTTCAAGATTCTGACAAACGTTACTGCGTCCATTCCTACATGCATAACATGTTCCGCATGTATCGATGGGTTCTAGTACCACCTTATCCCCTGGTTTTAATGTATTCACCTGCTCGCCAATCTCGACGACCTCTCCTGTCACTTCATGTCCGATGACTCGAGGATACGTCGCTAGAGGATTCGTACCATGGTAGATGTGCATATCTGAACCGCAGATGCCAACCATTTTGATCTGTACGAGCACCTCATTTTTTTCTCTTATTTCTGGTTTCTCTTTCTCTATGACCTCAATAGAACCCGCTTCCTTCACACTTACGGCCTTCATGATGTCGCCTCCTTCTTTAATCAATCACATTTGGTAAGAATAAGGTTAACGCTGGAATAAATGCTACGAGTAATAGTACGATTAAACTTACAATTAAGAATGGGACTAACGCTTTTGTTGTTTCCCATATTGAAATTTTACCGATACTTGATGCGACGAATAGGCACACCCCAACTGGTGGTGTAGATAGCCCTATAATTAATGTCAGCACCATTAAAATGCCAAAGTGTACAGGTTCCATCCCTATCGTTGTCGCTACGGGTAACAGTACAGGGAACAAAATCACTAGCGCTGCGATCGTCTCCATAAACGTACCCACGAATAAAAGCAAAAGAATAATCAGCAGAGTCACGAGTATAGGGCTCTCTGTTATACTTAATATCGTGTCTGCCACTAAAATTGGAATTTGCTCACTCACGAGGATCCACCCGAATAAATTGGCAAATCCAACGAGCATCAAAATGGCCGACGTACTCACCATTGAATCGAGTATAATCTTAGGAATTTGTTTTAGTTTTAAATTTTTATATACGAATAGACCAATGACGAGGGCGTATAAGACAGCCACAATGGATGCTTCGGTAGGGGTGAAAAAACCACCTAAAATCCCGTATAATATAATGAATGTCATAAGGATAGCCCAAAATGCACCGAAAAAGGATTTGACAATCACAAGGAACGGCTTTCGCTCTTCTTTGGGATACTGACGCTTAACGGAAATGGCGTATGCCACAATCATAAGTCCAACCCCTAATAAGACGCCTGGTATAGCCCCCGCTAGGAATAAGTCACCGATGGATACACCCGCCAGTGTTCCCACGATAATGAGCGGTAAAGAAGGTGGAATGATCGGTCCTACGGTGGATGATGATGACGTGACAGCAGCCGAAAAACCTGCATCATAACCTTCTTTCTTCATCGAGGGGATCATCACAGAACCGATACTGGCAGTATCCGCAAGTGCCGTGCCTGAAATCCCAGCGAATCCCATGGATGAACCGATGTTCGCCAGCCCTAATCCTCCACGAATATGTCCCACAACATCATTAGCAAATCGGATGATACGTTCTGTTATCCCACTTGCGTTCATTAAATTGCCAGCTAAAATGAACCCGGGAATACACAACAGCACGAAGGAATTAATCCCTCCAAATATGCGTTGGGGTATGATGTTCAACCCGATATCTGCCACGAGTAGATAAATGAGTGAAGATATCCCTAAACTGAAGGCGATAGGAATACCCAAACACATTAAAAGTAGAAAAGAGAGGAAGAGTACGAGTGCCATCATGATTGTTCACCCCGTTTCTGCTTAGAAGAAAAAAGTTCAATGATATTCACTAGTGCATAAAATCCTATGAGCAAAGACGACAAGCCAATACTAGCATGAATCCAAGACATGTCGATGGCCATGGTTGCAGACGTTTGCCCTTGACCGATGATCATAAAGTTATAACCCTCATAAGCGACAACAAAACTAATGCCAACGACTATTAAGGTTGTAAATGCCTGATAATAATGGCGAGATGTGTCCGGAATGGCGTTCAATATTAAATCGATACTAATGAACTCTTGACGTTTCATCGCAATCGGTGCGCCAAAAGCCACAGCGTAAATAAATAAAAACCTCGTTAATTCTTCTGTCCAAACGGCGGAAAATGGAAGAAATCTTGTAGAAATTTGAATCATGACCACAGTGATTATACCGATAAAACAAAGCGTAGTTAATATCTCCAAAGTACGGTCTAATAGTTTTAGCGGCTTCATATTGTCAACGCCTTTCTGTTAAAGAGGCCTACCAACGTCTAGTTGATACGCCTCTACACGTTAATTTACTCTACTTCTAATATCTTTTGGTAAAGCTCGAATTGCTCTTCTGTTAATGACGCTTCAATGGCTGGTTCCATCACTTTGCGGAAGGCATCTTGATCTACCTCATGGAATGTCATTCCTTCTGACTCTAGTAATTCATGATAGTGTTGAATTTCTTCCTCGAATAATTGATCACCATACGCCTTGGCTTCCTCGGCAGCTTCCAAAACAGCTGCTTGAAGGTCGTCCGATAAAGCTTCGAATTGGTCATTTCCAACGACCACATAAATCCAAGAGTAAACGTGTTCTGTTAAATTAACATAATCCTGTACTTCATATAATCCACCACTGTGAATGAGGTCTACAGGGTTTTCTTGTCCATGGATGACTCCTTGTTGAAGTCCTGTGAATACCTCATTGAAGTCCATTACTTGTGGACTAGCCCCTGCCGTTTCCCATGCATCCATGAATAATGGCACGTTTGGCACACGCATTCTAAATCCATCTAAGTCATTTGGGCTTGTAATCGGTTCATTTGATGTTAAATTACGTGGTGCACGCTCCATGTAAAATAACGGGGTCACACCCACTTCTTCAATGATGTCTTCTTCAATCTCGCGGCCGATGTCCCCCTCTACCACTTTGCTTAAGTGATCGCTGTCACGAAAGGCGTAAGGAACGGCTAATAGAGCCGCTTTTGGAGCCCAGTTTTGCATCGTTTCTCCCGTAATGAGTAAATCTACATTTCCAGAACGAATACTGTTTAACGTGTCCGTTTCCCCACCTAATTGGTTATTAGGATAGATACTAATGTCAATTTGACCATCCGTTTTTTCCTTCACTAACTCTGCGAACTTTAATGATGTTTCATGCCAAATGTGATCCTCATCCGCTAAGTGACCCATTCTCCATTTAATGGTGTCACCAGAGTCCCCTCCCTCATCCGTTGATGCCGTATCGTTTCCTCCACAAGCTGTAAGTAATAAGGTAAAAGCAGTCAATAACATGAACAATTTGATGTTTTTCATTTTGAGTTTCCCCCTTATGTTTGTATGCTGATATGTGAACGGTTTGTTAACCGCTTACAACATTGTCATTGCATTAAATAATCATTGATCGTTTTTGTGATGGTGACACCTTCTCGTAGGGCTTGTTCCTCTTTTAACTGCTCAGGCTCACCAGGAACGAGTACTTTCTCAAAGCCTTTTGCCGGCTCAACCTGATGAATGTCATCAATCATTTGGTCCATTGAATCTAAGAAATCGTCGACATTCGTAAACATTGCAGGATTGATCGTCATGATGAAATGCCCTAGCTTACGCTTTTTGTCGTAATCTCCATACATCTTTGTTATATTTGGTCCAAATGAGGAACCGGTAAGTACACCGGATAGAATATCCACCACCATCCCTAGTCCGTACCCTTTCGGCCCTGCAAATGGCAGGAGGTAAGACACATCATGAGGGTTTGTTGTTGCTTGACCTGAAGCATCAACCCCCCAATTATTCGGTATGTCCTTTCCGGCTTCACGCGCGTGAAGGACCTTCCCAAAAGCGACATGACTTGTAGCCATATCTAGTACGACTGGTTTATGGTTTCTAGCCGGAAAGCCGTACGCAATAGGATTTGTTCCAAAATAAGGCTTGGCTCCTCCAAATGGGACGACAATGTTATCCGTATGCGTCACTGCCATGCCAACGATATTTTCCTCTGCTGCTTGCTGTACAAAATAAGATAAAGCGCCGCAATGGCTGCTATTTACGATTCCGATCGTGCCAATACCATTCTTTCTAGCCATGTCGATGGCTTGATCCATCGCTTCCTTCATGACGACGTGGCCCATGCCATCATCACCATCAAAGGTGGCGGAACAAGGACCCGTTTCTTTCATAGAAAACAAAGGGTTGGGGTTTATGCTACCTTCTTTCAGCCGTCTGACATAATGTTCCGTACGGAGAACACCATGGGAACTCACCCCGCGTAAATCTGCATGAACTAAAACGTCGGCCACAACCTCAGCATGCTCTTGCACTAACGATGCATCTGTTAATTTCTCTATGACTAATTTTTTCAGATTCTGTGGTGACATTTGCACATCTGTCATCGTCTTCTTCCTTCCTTATTCTAAGTTTGCGTGCCTGTTTCTCATATCTTCTTGAATGTCATTCGTCTCTTTTTTTCTTAGACTGTCAATAATGATGGCGTCTAGCATCAAATGTAGGCTTTGGTCAAATTGATTACCTAACGGTTGTATGGTTTTGGGCTCATGTTCATGACGATATTTCGTTGCGGCCGGAATCGTCAGTAGGGTGTCACTTAGCGATGCTAGTGGTGAGGTCGGTTGTGCCGTGACGGCCAGTACACGGGCACCCGCTTTATGTGCCTTATTGGCAAACTGGACCATTTGTTCAGTTTTGCCTGAGCCTGAAATGGCCACTAACAAATCGCCTCTGTTGATACTGGGGGTGATCGTTTCACCGACGACGTAGACGGTAAAGCCCCCGTGCATCAGTCTCATGGCAAAGGCCTTCCCCATTAAACCTGATCTTCCCTCACCTAGAACAAAGATACGTTTTGCCTTTTGAAGCGCGTGACTTACCTGGACCGCCTGGTTCTCATTCACGTTTAACAGGACTTCTTTCACTTCATTGGCTATTGTTTTTATCGTTGTCTTCAAATCGCCAGCACCTCCTTCAACCTTCTTGCTGCCTCTGTGACGTAGTCCGTCTTCGTCATTCCCCTTCCATCATATCGTCGGGCGTTATCATATGGGCCACGAGCGTATTTTCCGTCTTTCTACCTACCTATCCATCCGTTCTTTCTCTCCCAGCTTAACTAACACATCTTCAAGGTAAGGAAGCCCTTCGTTATCACCAGAGACACTAACAACCATCGAACCGATCACATTGGCAAAATATAATGAATCTTCTAGTGACTTTCCATGAAGATAAGAGTATTTTGCATAAGTGACATTATGTTGATTGCCTATGTTTTAATGTCGGTTCAAACCGAAGAATATACTCTTGCTCCGTTTCGTCCGATTGACTTATTAACTGTAGGAGTATACAAGCTGCCTTTTTTCCCATTTCAAAAGCGGGTTGGGCCACAGTCGTCAGTGCTGGGTTAAAAAGACTGGCAAAAGACACATCATCAATCCCTACAATCGCTAAATCATCTGGAATCGTCAAATTCTCCTCTTTTATATAGGCCAATGTTTCCATCAGAACGAGGTCATTGGCGAGGACTAGCGCTTTTGGCGGTTTGGACAAGGAGAGCATATCTTTCAAAGATGATTGAATATACACAGGCTCGGCACTCTTAATATAGGATTGATTAACGTCTATCCCGTGCTTCAACAGTGCTTGTTTGTAGCCATTAATACGTTCAACACGAGGGGGTAAATGATTAACGATAGATGCTGTGATGATCCCGATATCTTCATACCCGCTTGCAATAAGGTGTTCCACAGCTAGGGAACTAGCTTTCTCGTTATCTAGCATAAGCGTATGTACAGGTAGACCCTCTACCACTCTATCCACAAATACTAAAGGAAATGTCTCATCTACCATTTGCTCGTAAAGGGTTATATTTCGACCGGTGGGAACAACAATTAATCCGTCTACTTGTTTGGCTCGTAACATATCTATGTATTTCTTTTCCTTCACTGGATCATCATCGGCATTACAAACGATGACATGAAAATCATGCTCGTGACAGAAATCCTCGATGGCTCTGATCAATTGTGTTGAGAATGAGTGCAAAATGTTAGCAACGATGACGCCAATTGTAGACGTTTTTTTCTGTTTCAAGCTTCGCGCAACGTAATTTGGTTGGTAGCCTAATTGACGAATGGCTTGCTCAATGCGCGTCTTTGTGTCCTCTCCCATGTAATCATAGCGTTTGTTAATATATTGGGAGACTGTACTTTTTGAAACGTTTGCCTCATTGGCAACATCTGACATTGTAACTCTTTTCATCTTTACTCCTTCAACATTATCGTTTGCGATTCACTAAATCGGTTTAGTAAATCGGTTTAGTTGTATTGTAATTGTAAGCGTATACAAAATCAAGAGATATCTTAATCTTTTTATCTTTTTATAAAAATACTCTTGAGTACGGACATTGGGCAAAGATCAAGGCGAATGTCTTTTAATAGAATTCACAGGTGGAAATCATAAAAGGCGGGATCATAAAAAAAGACCGCCCTTAGTGGCGTAAGGGTGGCCTGGTCCTTATGATAACTTTCCTAAGTGTCCTAGGAGAAAAGTTTTTTGAGCACGCAAGCGTTGATAGGCTTGTATGCTTTTTAGGCTCGCATGCCAAACATGCGTTTCATTTTAGAGAAGACGCCTTCATCTTCATCTAGATTCATGAGTGGTATAGAGTCTCCAAGTATTCTTCTGGCAATGTTATTGTAAGCAATAGAAGCTTTTGAATGAGGATTCATGACAGTTGGAATCCCCTCATTAGAAGCTCTAATCACATGTTCATCATCCGGAACGATGCCCAGTAAATCAATGGCCAGAATGTTGACTATTTCATCAACGTCAAGCATCTCACCTTTTCTCATCATTTTAGGTCTAATTCGGTTGATGACAAGACGTGGTGCTTCCATCTTCTCAGCCTCAAGTAAGCCAATAATACGATCAGCATCTCTAACGGCTGATTTCTCCGGTGTTGTCACTACTACGGCACGATCCGCACCGGTTACAGCATTACGGAATCCTTGCTCAATACCTGCGGGACAGTCAATGATAATATAGTCAAAGTCCTGCTTTAATTCCTGAATGATCTTTGAGATTTGCTCTGGTTCAATGTCATTTTTGTCCTTTGTCTGTGCTGCAGGCAGGAGATAGAGTTCTTCTACATCTTTGTGCTTAATGAGGGCTTGTTTCAGTCGGCATGACCCGTCCGCTACGTCTACTAAATCATAGATAATACGATTCTCAAGCCCCATAATGACATCTAAGTTGCGTAAGCCGATGTCTGTATCAACTAAGCAAACTTTCTTACCTTGCATGCCCAAAGCGGTTCCTAAGTTAGCTGTCGTCGTTGTTTTTCCCACGCCACCCTTACCAGATGTAACAACAATCGCCTCTCCCACGTCATTGACCTCCTTCATTGATGGTTACATAATCGGTATGATATTCGGTCTCTTCTCTGTTAGTTTGTGTAGCTTGTCCACCAATATTTGTTGTCCCTCAATATAAGCAAACTCCATTTCATACTCATCTTCTTCCCACTGGTCCGGTGGGCGACTCACAATCGTTGCGATACGCAACTGCGTCGGTTGTAACACAGAAGCTGAGATAATGGCGCCTTCATCACCAAGGTAACCCGCATGTGCCATTCCACGTAGGGCGCCTAGTACGTAAATATTACCACTCGCTTGTATGCAACCACCAGGGTTTACATCCCCTAGTATTAGTGTATTTCCTTCTATTTCATAGACTTGTCCAGAACGTATCGTTTTTGGTATGACCTTGACATCCGCATATTCCTTGGCATGCTGTATCTGATCCTTTGTCACTAGTTCACTTTCAATTTTATTGACGACCAAGTTGCCTTTGGAACGTATCATGTCCTTGAGCTCTTGTTCCTGCTCATGGCGGAGATAGCGATAGCCAAGATGAACGGTAACCTCGATTAAAGGTCCTTTTTCAAAATGATGACGGCTCGTGTCTAATTTATCGTTGAGCTCAGCTAGTAGCTCTTGGTAGGAGCATGCATCGTCCATATGGAAGACTAGGCCATCTTTGGTGCCTTTTATGGTTACAAGCGGTTTTGTTGTCGTCATCCAAAGATCACCCCACCCCTATTGATTTCAACAGTCATGCCTATTATCCTGCTCAATCTTATTATGTATTTTCTTCTTCTTCCTTCATCTGTAATAAAATCATACGTACGGGATAAGACACAAGCAAAGCAAATATAAAGTTGAGAACTAACGTTGGAATGACTTTGTTAAAGAAGAAAAAGTCTAGTTCAACTGATACAAATCCGATCAACGTCAGCAATCCGTAAACTAAAAACTCATGCAACACGAGTGACACGAGCACTGTCGATATAATAATAATTAAACTCTGTTGAAAAACCTTAAAAGTCAATCCACTAAAGTAACCAACAAGGGCCATGGAGAACGCGTATATACCGATAACGCCACCGTAGACGACATCATAGATCAATCCAAAAAACAAACCGATAAAGAGCCCTTGAATACGCCCTAAAAATAAAGCCGAGAAAATCAGGAGCACCACAACAAAACGTGGAATCATAAGGATCTGAATCCCCCACCGGTCTGGAGAAAAGACTTGGACTATCGTACCTTCGATGACAAACAAAAAAAACATGGTCAAGAGTAAGAGAAAGTGGGTCATGCTCCCTCCTCCTCTGTGTCTTGGGTATCCTCATCTTCCTGTCCTTCTTCATCTTCTTCTGAGAGATCAAGTTCAGGGAGAAAATCACGCTCGACCACATAAACGTAATCTAACCGATCGATATTAGCCGCCGGTTTGACCAAAGCCGTTTGGGTTAATCCGTAGTCATCTGGGATAACATCGATGACTTCACCAATAAATAAACCTCGGGGCATGACACCCCCAAGTCCAGATGTGATCACTGTTTGCCCTTCTTCTAGTGGAGCATCCATCCGCACCATCCGTAGGTTTAACGCTTCACGTTCTACATCGTAACCCTCAATAATGCCTTGGACCTCCTCTTGACCCTGTACGATCGCAGACACATTAATATTGCGATTACCGTCTGTTAACAATTCAACAATAGAAGACAATTGGGATACACTTTTCACTCGTCCAACAAGGCCTTGTGGCGTGATGACAGCCATATTGGGTTCGATACCGTGTGTTTCTCCCATATTAATAGTGACATGCTGATACCAGCGATCAGGTGACCTCATAACGACTTCAGCAGGGCGTAGCTGATAGTCAGTAAGGTCTGACTCGACATCTAGTAGCTGCTGTAGACTCTCATTTTGCGCTTCTAAATCTCTGATACGAGCCATGAGTTTGGCATGTTCCTCTAGGTTTTCTTTTAAACGTTCATTTTCGGTGTACATCACTTTCATCTCATTTATGTTCTCAAAGAAACCCGCTACACTTCGAGCGGGCTTATACGTCATGTATTGAAAAAAACCGACGGTATCTCTTAAAAACTTTTCAGGCCATGTCGGATATGGGCGTTCTTTCATTGATACCCCAACAACGGCGACCATCGTAATCATACTAACCAAAAGCACAATTAACCTTTTATTTGAAAAAAAGGATGGCAACGTCTAACACCTACTTATCTCTTCATCTATAGATGTGTCTAATCATTTATATGAGGACATCATATTGTATAAAATATATTTAAATTATATACTATTTTTTTGACTTCGGGTTAAATTTGTACTCCAAGAATCTCCCTGTACCAATGGCCACACAGTCTAATGGATCTGTGGCAACAATCACAGGAATACCCGTTTCTCGTAATATAACATGGTCTAAATTATGAAGTAATGCACCGCCCCCTGTAAGCACGATACCACGGTCCATAACATCAGCAGCTAATTCGGGTGGCGCCTTTTCCAACGTGACGCGCACAGCTTCAATGATAGAATCCACTGTATCAGAGAGCGCTGAAGCTATCTCCTTCGCTGTTATCGCGATCGTCTTAGGGAGGCCCGATACAAGGTCACGTCCTCTAATCTCCATATCTAAAGACTCATCTACTTCACCGGCAGAACCAATCTCCATTTTAAGTAACTCGGATGTTCGTTCACCGATCGTGAGACTATATTTTTTACGCACGTATTGCATAATAGCATCGTCCATTTCGTCGCCTGCCACTCTAATGGATTGACTCGACACGATACCACCTAAGGAGATGATGGCCACCTCTGTCGTACCTCCACCGATATCAACGACCATACTACCTGTGGGCTCCCACACAGGTAAGTCAGCTCCGATAGCAGCTGCCAAAGGTTCTTCAATCGTTTCGACTTCCTTCGCTCCCGCTAGCTTCGTCGCTTCTTTTACTGCTCTTTTTTCAACTTCTGTTATACCATTAGGGACACACACGACGACGTTTGGCTTTTTGGAAAAAAGGGTCCGTCTTTTCTGGGCTTGGGTCATAAAATATTTCATCATTGTTGCTGTTGTATCGAAATCAGCGATAACCCCATCTTTCATGGGTCGACTAGCCACGATGCTCCCTGGGGTCCGCCCAAGCATGTTTTTAGCTGCGTTACCGACCGCTTCAATAGCCCCGGTATCGTTATTAATAGCGACAACGGACGGTTCGCGTACGATGACACCTTTTCCTTTGACATAAACCAACGTATTTGCCGTACCTAAATCAATCCCCATATCTCTCGTAAAGCCACTAAACATCTGTGCAAGCTCCCTTCTTGTTCGCTAAATCTATGAAGTATTAAATATAGCCTTTCTCTTTTAAGCTGAGGTATTGTCCGTCACCTATAATTAAGTGATCTAAGCATTCAATGCCAAGTATGTTGCCTGATTCGACTAAGCGCTGAGTCACTCGAATATCCTCTTGGCTCGGTGTCGGATCTCCGCTCGGATGGTTATGTGCCACAATGATGGAACAAGCACTCCATTTCACTGCTTCTTTGTACACTTCTCTTGGGTGGACAATGGAGGCATTGAGACTTCCAACAAACACAGGCTTTTCATAAACAACCTCATTCTTTGTGTTGAGATAAAGGCAATAAAAGATTTCCTGCTGTTCCAAAGCGATTTTTTCAATAAGATAATCAGCTACATCGTGAGGTGACCTGATGGTCTTCAATGCAGCTTGTCTCTGGGCCACTCTACGCCCCAATTCTACGCCAGCTTGTATCTGAACTGCTTTCGCTTCGCCTATGCCTTTGATACTCATGAGTTCTTGAACTGAAATTTCATTCAACCGACGAATATTACCCAAATCATTGAGTATACGACTCGCGAGTGCAAAAACAGATTCATTTTTAGTTCCTGTACGTAGTAATATAGCTAACAACTCTTGATTATTAAGGCGCGATGCACCTTCCTTGATCATCCGTTCTCTAGGACGCTCTTCCGATGGGTAGTCACGGACCATCATGCGTTGCGGTTGTTCTTTGACCGACATGATTTGTCCTCCGTTTTATCGTTAGAAATTACTTTATTGTTCGGCTTTCTCGTTGTATGCATTGTCGTTTAAACCCAATATATCGACACCAGCTTGAGATAAATAATCCGCTGTCAGGGATAAAGGTTGTCCAACCACCGTAAAGTAGTCCCCCTCTATTCGCTCAACGAACGTTGCGCCAAGACCCTGAATCGCGTAGCCTCCAGCCTTATCCATAGGCTCTTGAGTGGCCACGTACTTTATCATTTGGTCCTTGGACATAGTCTTCATAGTAACGTGTGTCGCACGATAACCGATTTTTTGTAAATGGTGATCGAGATCTATAAGCGTGAGCCCGGAATATACTGTATGTACCTTGCCTTGTAAACGGGAAAGCATTTGAATCGCTTCTTCCTCATTTTTTGGTTTTCCGAGAATCGACTGATCATCCACTACTACGGTATCAGCACCTAGCACTATACCAGTTTCGTATTGGGAAGCAACACTTTGTGCTTTTTGTTTCGCTAACGCCTGAACCACTTTATCGGGTGACCGATCAGACTGTATCACTTCTTCCACTTCACTTGGGTGGACGGTAAACGTCAATCCTAACATGTGAAGCAGATCCCTTCTACGTGGTGAGGCAGAGGCGAGTATTATTGGGCGATGTGCTCGTTCTGTTTTGGAAGGCTGATGTCTGTTCATTGTTAACTCCTAATAGAAAAGTGTTTTTATCGTCTTTAGAGTTTTCTAAACAAGTAAATAGCCAGAGCTAAGCCCAGTACACTAGCAAGGTTTAGTTTAACCTGAACAAACAGATCATATTTTAAAATATCGAGATCGGCCTTGGGCTCCCAAGTAATGGCTTGAGCCTGTCCTAAAAAAGGTAACCAAGGACTTAATAGCTCTCCGATAATACTTCCAAATAAAAGTCCAATGACGAGTAATATGAGCAATACAATTGTGTTCTTCGGCATATAAAACTCCTTGCTCCTACTTTCCCTCTAGCATCTAACACCCATAGTTTAGTTAAAGTGTAGCAGAAGGGGGAGGTCCGCACAAGATGAAATATATGTGAAAAGCACATAAAAAAACCTTGCCCTCGCTTGCTTGTTCGATACGGAGCAAGGTGTTTTGACAGGACAAAATAGATTAGTCCTTTACATTATATACCACCTGTTCAGCCTCTTGCAAATACTTCAGAGCTGCCTGTTGGACTTGCCACAAGTAACCTACATGTTGCTGTTTTTGGAACATTTCCAATGCGTTCATCGCACTGCCAAGATGTTTGACCATCACCTGATGAACACTTTGAAGTTCACCTGATGTCTCTTCTATATCTTGATTTTGCTGGAGCATGTCTCTGTGCAGGCCTCTAACGGTCTGCCATTCCTCTTCTGTCAAGGCCGAGGAAGGATCTGTGATGCCACTTGATGAAATATCACACAACGCTTGCCATAACTGTTCGCCCATTTGTATCACTTCAGGATGAGACGGGTTAGTTTGAGCAGGGTCTACACCTAAAGAAGTTAGTGCTGGTGCGACATCATGTGTACGTACATAGGTCTCTTTTCCTTTATCCTCCAGGAAATCCCCTAGTACCCGAGCCCCCTCCTGGCTGGGGCTAATGCCTACATAAAGACGATGTTGTTCGTCATGATTGAGTATCACAGCTGCTCTCCCCTCATCTCTCCATGTTTGGCTATAAGGTTGGGCTGTTTCAATATCAGAAAAAACACCGGCTTGCACCACATAAAAGCCTTGCATAGGAATAAAGCTTCCTTCACTCTGTACAGTCCTTTGTTCACTATTCCCTGTCCAAGCTAAATCACCTGATTCGGATTGGCTAAGACCTTCTCTATTCTCCCCACCTTGGTCTTGCAATGTTGGTTCTTGCTGTGTACCGGCTGTCCTTTCTTCTAATTGTGAAAAAAAGGATAGGACGGTCATGCCTAGTACAAGGCCCAGCCCTATAGCGGAAAGGGCGGTCAATACAACCTTTGAGCTACGTTGCACACGCTTTCTCATAGATTGAGAGCGCAGATGTGGCCTGCGTTTTTCACCATCTCGTCTGACAGGTAAACGAGGCCCCCACTTATAAGGCACGTCCAACTCATGTTTGTCGAGTGTTCCCCTGCCTTTAGAACTCTCAACTAAACTTAATTTTTGCGTCTTCTGTTGACTCTCGTTTTGATCTTGACGATCACTTGTCCGATACACACTAGTTCCTAATCGGAAAGACATTCGATTGCGCTGATTCTTACTCATGTCAACCCGCTCCTCTAGACTACCTTTTATTCGTAGACTATGAGACATTTACGAGATTTAGAACATGAATAAGTCAGGATGAAAGAGGCCAAATGTTATAACCTTTATTCTAATCATCACACATCATTATCCCGTTTGATACACCGCTACCCTGTTTCTGCCTCTTTGCTTCGCACCTGTATAGAGTGCCCGATCAGCGTGTCTTACTAAGCTTAGTGTGTCCTCTGCATGGTTTGGGAAAACGGCTATACCTAGGCTGACCGTTAAACGGACTTCTGTTTTTACACCCACCGTTTGTCCCGATTGTAGGTCCGCATTCACTTCTATTGACATGGTTTCAATACGCTGTCTGATGCTCTCCGCACGTGCCATTGCTTCCTGTATCTTTGTACGAGGTAAAAGGATTGTAAATTCTTCGCCACCGTATCGGGCCACGATTTCTTCTTTTTTGGTTTCCATTAATAGCTGTGATCCTAGTGCTTTTAATATTTTATTACCGGCAAGATGTCCATACTGATCATTTAATTGTTTAAAATGATCGATGTCTAGGAGGATTAATGCAAGTTGATCCCTGTGTTTCCTAGCTTGCTCAACATATTCAAACAATTGTTGTTCAAAATATCGATAATTGTATAAGCCGGTTAATTCATCACGCTCACTTTTGCGTTTGCTCTCAGCAAATTGTTCAACGTTCTTTAAGGCTATAGCCGCTTGATTAGCTAAGATCTCTACCAAAGTGACATCTTCCGGTGCATACCTATTCTCTTCTTTATGACTTAATGTCATCACGCCAGATATTTGACCTTCCGAGATGAGAGGAACAGAGAGAATCGAATTTTGATGGTGAAGAAAATCAGGTTCATTTTTAAAATGAATATCGTCCTTTTCGTGTCCAATCCTAATACTTTCTCCTTTTTCTGCTACTATCCCACTAAGACCGTCACCTATGTCCACACCGTATCGCCTAAATCTCTCACGCTCTCGTGAGGATATGTCGTCTCCAGCAATGAAAATCGGTTCGAGGTGGTTCTGGTCGTCGTTTACCTTGAAGATATAGGCATATTGAAAAGGGACGAGCTTCTCTACGGCATGCATGAACTCACTTATCACCTCGTCCATATCCAGTTTCCCGGTCATTGCATTTCCGGTATGATTAATGGCTTTAAGCTTTTCATTAACAATATCAAGCTTATTATATAAACGGAAAATAATAGAGAATGTCACAACCGGAATCATGACGTAGACAATAGCCATGATATGTAATTGACTATACAAGAGATAAATGAGTATACCTGTAGGTGTAATAATGGCCACCGGTAGGACTTCCCACCAAAAGTCTTTGCCGAACCATGCTTTGTTCATCCGTCTTATTTTGCTCTGTATAAAGTATAATAAAATATGATTAATGGCGATGTTTGTCAGCATGTAACCCATGATGGGCCACACAGGAACGGAGGGTAACCCTGTCTCATTCAATGCTGTATGTCCACCTAGAGCATGGTACACATACGCTGAACCTGCAGAAATAAATAAAAACATCGTACCGTTCACAACGTAACGATCCCATGTCTTAGCCTTGATTCTGATTAAGACATTGAGCACTGCTAGTTGCATCAACACCGCTTCTACTATAAAACCGAACTGTAGAAAAAGAGCGACGGTAATGGCTTGGGCAAAGACGATGTTCGTTCCTTTAATATTGATAGGAAAACTCACGACTAGCAGTAATAAAATAAAAAACCACAGCATTCCGTGGTAGTCCTGCTTTGTATATTGATTGGGGTCAAAGTTATGATAAAAGTATAGAAAAAAGAGGGCGTAGGATAGAAGTGCTACATATATGACAAGCCACTTTGTCCACTTCGACATGCTACCCCTCCTTATAGGTCCATAATCCTATTTTTTACCTTATGTCAACTTTATATTACTACTATTCTGAACATTATTCAAGATTGGACATAGTGTGGCTGATCGTATGTGCCACTTTCCAGATATCGCCCGCTCCCATTGTCAACAGAAGATCCCCCGGTTGAAGGGTTTGTGTGAGTGTCTCCACAATGTCATCCGTACCTGCTATAAACTGAACATGAGGGTTGCTGTTCACCTTAATACGGTTCACGAGCGCTTCACTCGTGACCCCTTCTAGTGGCTGCTCTCCTGAAGGTGAATAAATATCGGCAATAATGACTTCATCAGCCTCCTTAAAAGCATAGCTAAAAGCGTCGAGTAGGAAATAAGTACGCGTATACCTTTGAGGTTGAAAGACAGCCACAATTCTTCGCCCTGTCGATTTTGCCGCTTCTATAGTAGCCAAGATCTCGGTCGGATGGTGAGCGTAATCATCCACAACGAGAATATCTCGTGCATCTCCAATCACTTGAAAACGTCGTTTGGCCCCAACGAATGACTTGCAAGCTCTCTTCATATAGGCCATGTCTACATCCAATGTGAATCCTAAGGCCATAGTAGCGAGAGCGTTATATACATTGTGCTTACCCGGAACAGAGAGCTCTACAAAGCCATAACTTTTGTTATTCCACCAAAGCTCGAACTGACTATGACCATTATGAAGACTCAGATTGGTTGTTCGTATCGTCGCCGTTTCATCACTCAAACTGTAGGTCACGAGTGTTATATTTTTTTGCTTGATGATCTGTTGAACGTCTTTCCTGCACATCAGCTGTGCTAAATCTGGATCATCCATGCCGACAATGAGAACCCCCGAACGCTTAATTTGATGAATAAACTGAACGTAGGCATTTTTCAATTGTTCAAAGTCCCCGCCATAGTTTTCGAGGTGGTCGGCTTCTATATTTGTAATGATGGCCATTTCTGGGTAGTACTTCAAGAAGGATGCATCACTCTCATCGGCCTCCGCCACGACATACTCACTCTGACCTGCTTTAGCATTAAATCCGAAGTCAAGCACTTCGCCACCGATTAAAAAGGTAGGATCTAATTGGGCTTCTGTCATCATTAAGGTGACGAGAGAAGTAGTGGTCGTTTTACCATGCGCGCCAGTTATAGCGATTCCCCTACGTTGATTAAGTAGTTTAGCTAACATTTGAGAACGATGAAGCAAAGGAATATTGGCTACCCGAGCCATTTTTTTCTCTATATTGTCTTCCGGTATGCCTGTTGAATAGACAACGTAATCCGCACCTTTGACATGGTCTGCATGATGACCTAAATAAACGCTTACCCCTTGAGCTCTGAGCTGATGGAGCAAGTCATGATCATGTACGTCTGATCCTGATACACGGTATCCCATTTCGGCTAAAACTTTAGCCACAGCACTCATACCTGAACCGCCTATGCCGATAAAGTGGACATGCTCTTGTTGTTGACTCAAAGGGCTCACCTCTTATGTGTTTTTCAAATACTCTCTTACTTGTGAAATAAAATAGAGAGATCCGGTTACGAGAAGGACATCATCCTCTGCACTATCCGTTATCATTCGATCTAATGTTGATTGCCAATTTTCCGCACCCCTTAGGTGAGATTGCCATTCATCATGAGGGGTTAGTTGGTCCATGAGATCATTTAACTCAACAGCTCTAGGGAATTCAAAAGTAGTTACCTCAATCGTATCTACGATGGCATCTAGAGGTTTGAGCAATTGTTTAATGTCTTTACCCTTTAATGCAGTAAAAAGAAGACGAATACGGCGATGAGCAAACCGGTGTTGTAAGGTATGTGCTAGCTCATGGATGCCTTCTATATTATGGGCGCCATCGATGATGAGTAGGGGCGCTTCTTGCATCACTTCAAACCTCCCCTCCCAGGCCGCTCTTTCATATCCCCTGCGAAGCTCGTCTTCATCCCATAAAACAGCGTAATACTGTCTTAACACTTCTAGTGCCATCAAGGCGACACCTGCATTGTGGAACTGATGTTCACCCTGTAATGAGGTGAAAACGTCCAAGTACGAGCTGAAAACGGATTGATAGCTAAACGACTGTCCATGGGGTTCCCTTTTATAATCATAGGTGTGAAAGTGATGCGGCATGGTGTATAAACTCGCCTGCTTATCTTGGGCTGTTTGAGTGACGACTTCTCGAGCCTCCGGCTGTTGAACACCAGTGATGACTGGGACACCCGACTTAATAATTCCCGCTTTTTCAGTCGCGATTTGCGTAATAGTATCACCTAATATATGTATATGGTCGTGCCCTACATTGGTGATGACTGAGAGAATTGGGACCACGACATTGGTTGAATCTAATCTTCCCCCTAAGCCTACTTCCCATAAAACAATATCCGGATAACTGACTGTACCGAAGTATAGAATCGCGATCACGGTGATGACTTCAAACTCTGTCGGAGCTCCTAACTCATCATGTTCAAGCTCTTCAACTAATGGTTTCACCTTGTTCGTTAAAGCGATAAGGTCGGCATCGGAGATATCAACTCCGTTGTATTGGATACGATTTTGGAAGCGCGTCATATAAGGGGACGTAAAACTCCCCACATGAAAACCAGCTTCTTGGAGCACATGGCGCATAAAGGTGAGCGTAGACCCCTTACCGTTTGTCCCCCCAATATGGACAAACTTGATCCCCCGATCAGGATGCCCCAGACGTTCTAACATCCACTCCATTCTCTTCAGTCCTGGCTTTATACCATGCATTTCTAGGCTATGTAACCAAGTGATCGCTTCTTCAGTCGTTGTAAACATGTGAATGACCTCACTCTATGATAATTTATGATACATAAAATACTCACAGCTGTGACTATGCGTATAGATATTAAAAAGACGAAAGTACACCTTTCGGCTAACCGATAAATCAAGACTTTCGTCCCCCTCCAGCAAACAGGTGAGTAAGCGAAACCTATGAATGTACAAGAAATGAAATGTACAAGCAAAAAATTTGTAGGAGGTTTAATCATGAAAAGATTAATTTTACTTACAGTCCTTATTTTCGCCCTTGCTATTCCTGTGTTTGCAAGCGAAACGCTTCTCACAGGGAACGGTGCCCCTAGTGGTGAACACTATAACCTTCAAATTATCGGTGTACCAAAAGACAAAAAACAACCGATGAAAAACAGCGATGGCAACCGCATCTTTGTCCCACTACACGGTGAAACAAATATCCATTTATTCGAAGGTGAATTTAAAGTGCTTGATGCAAATGGTACTGACGAAGACGGTGCCGCTTTCCAACTTCCAAACCCTGATCCAGACAACACAGGCGTGACTGAGTATTCAGTGTATACGCGCGCCCTTGGCAAGCCGGGTGGAAGTGCAACCATGACAACTTGCGCAACAGATGCTGAAACTGGAGACGAATACTGTTCTACTAACGAACATGCTATCGTGCGTGACGATGGGCAAAGTTTATTCGTGAACGCTTCTGAAGAACTCTTATACGTCTATGCAGATACTGATGAAGACGGTGAAATAGAAAGATATCCTTTATTCTCTGACGAGATGGAAGGGTACTACTGGCACTACGATAACGATGGACTAAAAGTAGCTCAACTACGCTTTTATCAAGGCGTATCTACAACTGTTCAATAATACAAGTATACAACATCACACGGTATGATGTTAATGTCTTGTTGGGGTCGTTAGACGAACAGACAAAAGGCAAAGGTGCCAGTGGCGCCTTTGCCTTTTTTAAATAGTAAGTGTTGAGGCTGTCAGCTCTAGTGCTTTACTCCACACTTTTGCATAAACCAGCATGATTGTTAGTGACGATCATGCTTTTATATAGATACGTCCATTATTGATATTTTAAATATTATCCTTTTAACTCTTCAATTCTGGCTCTGACCTGCTCACGCTTATCTTGGTAATCTTTTTGTTTGGCTTTCTCCTCTTCAACAACATGTGCGGGCGCTTTTTTCACAAAACCTTCGTTAGCGAGTTTCTTCTCCACACGCTCAACTTCACTATCAAGTTTATTTAATTCTTTCTCCAAACGGGCTAACTCTTGATCAATATCAATGAGCCCAGCTAATGGTAGATAAATTTCTGCGCCACTGACGACGGCGGACATCGCTTTTTCTGGTGCCTCTATCGTTGTGCTAATCGTAAGAGACTCAGGATTGGTCAGTCTGGCAATAACCGACTCGCTGTTTTGTAGATAGCGTAACTCTTCTTCGTTATTGGCCTTAATCAGGATCTCAACCGGCTTTCCTAACGGTACATTCACTTCAGCTCTGATGTTTCTCACCGCACGGATCACTTCCATTAACAATTCCATCTCTTTCGTCGCTTCCCGGTGCGTGAATGTGTCGTCTGCCTGCGGCCACTCGGCAACGGTAAGGCTCTCCCCGTCATGAGGAAGATGGTGCCAAATCTCCTCTGTGATGAATGGCATAAACGGATGAAGTAAGCGTAACGTTTGATCTAAGGTATACGTGATGACAGACTGTGTTTCACGCTTCGCTTGCTCATCATCTCCGTAAAGCGGTATTTTGGCCATTTCAATATACCAATCACATAATTCATCCCAGATGAAGGTATAGAGAATACGTCCGACTTCACCAAATTCGTAAACATCCGCTAGACGAGTCACATCTTTTATCGTTTCATTAAGGCGGTGTAAAATCCACTTATTCGCTGTCAGTTGACTATCACTGATATCGATGTCTTCTGCCTTAACCCCTTCTAGGTTCATGATGGCAAAACGAGAAGCGTTCCAAATCTTGTTGGCAAAGTTTCGGGTTTGTTCAACCTTTTCCCAGTGGAAACGCAAGTCGTGGCCTGGCGCACTACCAGTAGATAACATGAAGCGTAATGCGTCCGCACCGTACTGATCGATGACATCCATTGGGTCGACACCGTTTCCGAGTGACTTGGACATCTTACGCCCTTCTGCGTCACGGATCAATCCATGAATGAGGACATCTTTAAATGGACGCTCGTCAGTAAACTCTAGAGCGGTAAAGATCATACGTGCTACCCAGAAGTAGATGATGTCATATCCTGTGACGAGGGCATCCGTCGGATAATAACGTTTGAGATCCTCAGTTTGCTCAGGCCACCCCATGGTGGAAAACGGCCATAGTCCCGAGCTGAACCACGTATCAAGGACATCATCATCTTGCTTAAGTTCTGTTGTGCCGTACTTCTCTTGGGCAATGTTTCTCGCTTCTTCCTCCGTTCGGGCGACAATCAGTTCTCCATCAGGCGTGTACCAAGCTGGGATGCGATGCCCCCACCAAAGCTGACGAGAAATACACCAATCACGTATATTCTCTATCCAGTGTAAATATATTTTTTCAAACCGATCTGGCACGAAATGAACTTTATCTTTATCGGACTGCTGTAACTCAATCGCCTTTTCAGCTAATGGCCCCATTTTAACAAACCACTGTGTTGAAAGATAAGGCTCAACCACAGCCCCACTTCGTTCACTATGTCCGACATTGTGTTCATGCTCTTCGATCTTAAAAAGGACGCCCTGATCCTGTAGGTCTTTGACAATTTGTTTACGACATTCAAAGCGATCGAGGCCTTGATAACCCGCTGCGTTTTCGTTCATTTTACCTGCTTCGTCCATGACGAGTATTTGTTCTAAGTTATGGCGGTTGCCGATATCAAAATCATTAGGGTCGTGTGCTGGCGTAATTTTTACGGCACCACTTCCGAAGCTCATATCGACGTACTCATCCGCCACAATTTCAATCTCGCGCTCTGTAATAGGGAGCTTTACTTTTTTACCTATCATATCTTTGTAACGCTCATCTTCAGGATGAACAGCAACGGCGGTATCTCCTAGCATAGTCTCCGGTCGCGTGGTCGCCACTTCAATATGGCCACTATTATCAGCTAATGGATAACGCATATGGTAAAGAGACCCTTTGACATCCTTATACTCGACCTCAATATCGGATAACGCTGTACGTGTTTGAGGGTCCCAGTTAATAATGTATTTACCGCGGTAAATCAAATCTTTTTCGTATAGTCTCACAAACACTTCACGGACGGCCGAAGATAGGCCGTCATCTAATGTAAAACGTTCACGCGAGTAGTCTACCGATAGCCCTAGCTTCGACCATTGATTACGGATGACGGAAGCGTACTCTTCCTTCCAGTCCCACACTTGCTGAACGAATCCTTCACGTCCTAAGTCGTGACGGTTTTTTCCTTCTTCTTTCAGCTTTGCTTCAACTTTAGCTTGAGTCGCGATGCCAGCATGGTCCATCCCAGGTAACCATAGCGTGTCATAGCCTTGCATTCGTTTCATTCTAATCAGGATATCTTGTAAGGTACCGTCCCACGCATGTCCAAGGTGTAATTTACCTGTGACGTTAGGAGGCGGTATCACGATCGTATATGTTTCACGGCCTTTTTCTTCCCGTGGCGTAAAAAAGCCACCTTCTACCCAATGTTGGTACCATTTACTTTCCGTTTTTGACGGATCATATTTCGTCGGCATTGATGTTTCTTTTTCAGTTGTCATGATTATCACTCCTTATAGCAATCTTAACGTTACTCATTGTTTCGTCATTCTCCTGAACTGCTCAGAACATATGCATAGCCATCGTCTTTTTGTGTAGACATAAAAAAACTTCCACGTCTGTAAAGGACGAAGAAGTTTCGCGGTACCACCTTTGTTCACCTGTACTGACCTCTGAACTGAACTTGACTGAAGAACGTGGTAGTCGCATATCACTTCTAGATCGCTTAGATAATATACTCCAACCCGAACACCAATGATAACAGATTAAGGTCGGTTTCAAGTGCACTTTGATGGGATAACGGCTCCACCGATTTTTCCTATACCTTACTAGACAATGGTATACAAGCAAGATAGTCAGAAAAATAACTCTAGGGCGACATTCAATAGCTTCTATCATAGAAAATGTTGCAGCCATGCATTTTCCTCTCTGAATGAATCCACTATCTACTCTTCCCTGTCTACGTATTATACATATGTACATGTTGTGTAAAGGTCTATATATCACTCAGTTTTCATACCTTCAATATTGTCATATATTTTACTTTTTATTTATTATATAGTCAAGTCCGTGTGAGATGTGCATCCAATGTCAATTCGGGCTAATATATTGGTACACATTTTCAACATACACACATAAACTATACTACAAGTTAATTAAAAGTTGGTGATGGGTGTGCGTCTCCAATTCAATAAGTATAAACTCAAAAATAAATACCTGTATTGCAAGCAGACGTGCTTTTACTACTTGTATCGGTGCAAGTTAGTCGCCAAGCAGATCTTTATTCCACTAGCTGTTTTTCAGTTAATTCGGACCGTGTTATTTCCTACACCATTAGACGTTGTTCTACTGCTGATCATCTTTGTGGTCATCTTATGTCTCCTATTAGATTGGATGTAGTTAAAACAGTCTCTCACCTGCTGAGATTCTGTTTTTTTTTTAGCGGAAGAAAAGGCCGATTAAAGTTTTTGGCTGCTCCATCTTTAAAGTGGAAGTCATTGGGGCAAGTTATAACCAGAGATTTTCTTCTGGGGGGCTTGTCATAGACATGAATCGAAAATCATTCGGTTTGAACACTGTTTTTTGGGTTTCTTCAATCGTCATAACCGTGCTCGTCCTAATAGGGGCATTGCTACCTGAAGTTTTCAAAGATATGGCAAATGCTGCCTTTGGATTTACCACTTATGCTTTCGGGTGGTTTTATTTAATTTCCGTTTTTGTGTTTGTTCTCTTTTGCCTGGTCTTGGCTGTATCGAAATACGGTAGAGTGAGGTTAGGACGTGATGAGGACAGACCAGAGTACCCCTTTTTCACTTGGATTGGCATGCTTTTTAGTGCCGGGTTTGGTATCGGATTAGTCTTCTGGGGTGTGGCCGAGCCTATGAGTCACTTTTTCACCCCACCACAAGAAGCGATTGATCCCTTAACAGACGAAGCGGCGAGGCTAGCCATGCGGTACTCCTTCTTTCACTGGGGTTTAAGTCAATGGTCCGTATTCACTATCGTAGGGCTCATTATCGGTTACTCTCAATTCAGAAAAGAGAAGAATGGTCTGATATCCACTACACTGAATCCATTGATAGGGGAAGGCAAAAAACCTTTTTTAAGACATGCCATTGATATTTTAGCTGTCATTGCGACTGTTATGGGGGTTGCCACGTCCTTAGGACTCGGAATTTTACAAATTAATGGTGGGCTAAATAGTGTGTTTAACATCCCTAATCATTTCCTGGTCCAACTGATTATTATCGTTATTCTGGTGGTATTGTATTTGTTTTCCTCCACGACTGGATTAAACAAGGGCATCAAGTACCTCAGTAACATTAACTTAGCCTTGGCTCTTTTACTCATGGTCTTTGTTTTTGTGGTCGGTCCATCCGTATTTATTTTAGACAGTTTTACTTTAGGACTCGGAGGGTATATTCAGCGATTTGTAGAAATGAGCTTACGTTTAACACCGTATCACGGAGGAACCTGGGTACAAGATTGGACGATCTTTTATTGGGCTTGGGTTATCGCTTGGTCCCCATTTGTCGGGTCATTTATTGCGCGAGTATCTAGAGGGCGCACAATACGTGAGTTTGTCTTGGGCGTTCTCATCGTACCGCCATTAATTGCGCTTATCTGGATTGCAGTATTCGGAGGGACTGCATTGAACTTTGACCTATTCGAGGGGACTAATATTGCTCAATTCGTTGACGAGGACGTCACCAGTGCACTGTTTGTGACGTATGAACAACTTCCCTTTAGTCTGTTGCTTTCCGTTTTGTCCTTACTGTTAATCTTTACTTTCTTAATTACATCCGCTGATTCTGCGACATATGTACTCGGGATTATGACAACGGAGGGCCGTCTAGATCCACCACTATATATTAAGATTGTATGGGGACTGCTCATTGCCGCCATTGCCGCTGTGCTATTGTTAGCGAGTGGCTTACAAGGATTGCAAACGGCTTCACTGGTCTCAGCCCTCCCGTTCACTGTTATATTAGCCTTTATGTGTGTCGCCTTATTAAAAGCCATACGACGTGAGTTTCAAGATAAAAAGAAAGGGCAGCAAAATACAAAAACAGATGGATCATCATGATGGTCCATCTGTTTTTTATATAGGATAACGGTCCGAACAGTGTTCATCGGTTGTTATGCCATGATATCCCGTACAAAGCTCCTCATGTGCATGGTATGTTGCATTTGTTTTTGCACATAACGTGCCTGTTTTTCTATAGGCCACTCACGTACAGCCTGGTAGTAATTATCTATTTCTTTGAATACGCGCTCTGGAAACAGCAAATATATAGCTAGTAAGGCCTTTGACTCCGTATCCAATGGATATTGTTTCTCATACGCTTCTAACCATAATGTGGCGAGACCTTCACGTTCAAACACTTTATCAGCGTGCCGTCGAAAAAATGCCGCAATCTCCCGCGCAGGAGTGTCAATCTGAGCATGGTCGAAACTAATGATCACAGAGCCTCGATTCGTTTGTAGAACATGCTTACGGTGAACGTGCCCATGACATAAAACAGTCGGCAATGTCCGATTCTCTCGGTTCTTATCATCCCATTCTTGTAGATAACGGATCGCTCTCAGCGCAAGCTCTTGGAGATAATCAAAGTGGGTGATATAGGCTGTTTCAACGGGCGATAACACGGAACGATCTTCAGCAAAATTTTTATACTCCACCATTTGTAATAACCTTGTACGCCATCTCTTCAGTAGTGCCTCATGGAATATGCTCTCCCGCTCACCATTTGTTGATGTCGTCAGCTTGTGTAGCGTACCTAGGCTGTTTAAAATATCCTGCTCCCAATTATCCTTATATTTTTCTTCAATGTGATCTTCTACCCAGGGTGTGACATAGTAAGCCTCATTGTCGATATGCACATACCTTTCACCGTATTTCGTATGACACCATGAAAGGATGTTATCGTATCTTAGTGCTTCTAGGTTTTGGATCTGTTCATCAATGTATTTCAGTTGGTCCGGCGAGGCTTGTGATTTTTTCAAGGCAAACTCGCCCCGGCTACAGGTCACTTTTTTTATGCGACCGACATTTTCAATCTGTTGCGGTATAAAATCATACTCTCGTAGCACGCTGGCTTCTATTTCTTGAGACGTCCACTCTTTTTCTAATAATTTCATACTGACATGGCATCTCCTCTGAGGCTGTCAATTCGTTTGGCTAGCCATTGTTGAAATAGGTCAATGTTTTCCTGATGGTCACAACGTTCTAGCCAACGCTGACAAGCCTGATCAACATCAATGTCTGCATATACATATTTCTTGGCGATATCTAAAAACGACTGTGGATAGATGACATGACCTAGTATTTGTGTCTGTTCGCCCATCTTGGGGCTGTAACTTTGTTCAAATGACAGGTAAAAAGTCTTTGCGCGATCGATCCCCTCCGTGTCTGCCTGAATAAGCTCACAGAGTAGATGAGCAACACCTTCAAATCCCTTCGTCATGCGCCATGCCCCCGGCTGCCAGTGAATCCGTTCATACCCGTCCTTGATAAATTGATCACACGTGAGTGATTTCACACTATATAGAGACGGCACTTGAGACTGTTGTAATAGCGTCAGCGCTGACCTCCATCTTTTTTCAATTTGGGGCCAATGGGGTTTAACTAATGACGTAAAGGCATCGGATGGCGACATTGTGATGATCTTTTTCTTCAAATCTTCCTCATTATATAACTCTGTAGGATGTTCAAGTTGCTGGTCTAAAGCCTTATGCCAGTGTTGTTGATTCACTGTATCAGTCACACGGAAAAAGCAGCGGTATAATTGTCCTACCCACTGCCCGAAAGGACCACTGTCCTCCTGAGGTCTCCATTTTGTTCCTTCTAGAAGATCAGTAACGGTAATCCAGTGTTCATTTACCTGTACATAGGGGGCACCATCTCGCGTGCGAATCATCCGGTTGGCATACCGGGACCCCATCTGAACGAGCTCTTCACTCCATAAGAAAGACCACATGAGGACGGACTTTTCTTTCCACAGCATCACCTGTTTTGGCCCACAATTGGTTTGTATCTCTAGGCCGTAAGAAGTGGCTACACTATGGTATGTGTGAAAATGATAATGCTGATGGACGGCTTGAAGAAGTGTATGAACGTTCAAGCCCTCACCCCCTATGCTTTACTGTTTAGGTATATATAGGAGCTGCCCTTCTCTTAACTCTTGTGTACTCATACGATTCACTCTCATAATATCTGTCACTCTGAGCTCGTAACGTTCTGCTATGTCTTCTAATGATTCATTCTTTTGTGTGATGCACATGGTGAGACGAGTGTATGCCTGCCCTTCTTCTTCACGCCCCGACATGAGTTGTGCTAGGAAATCCGTTGTTGTGGATTCTGTCTGGTCTGTTTCAAATGTGTCTGCATCCGGTGAATCAGTGGCGTGAAAGTTTGTTTTCACTCTACCATCAAATAATGGTATGACTTTCCCGTCTGTATCTGCTTCGCGGTCAACTATTGACGCATCCAGTTGTTCAGATTCATTTAATCCCTCATGTTCATCTTGGTCGTCTCTAGAATCTAGTGACTCTTGCGCTTCGTCAATGTCATCGTCGCCTTGGTCTACAGTATCTGCTGTTGCTCCCTCTTGGTGGACACTTTGTCGTTCAGGTGTCTGCGTGGCTTCTACTGTTTCTGGCCCCGTTTGATCTTGTTCCGTCTGACTTTGTTCTGCCCTGTCTTGAGCGCAAGATTCATACTCAGTTTCTGGATCATTGCTGTTTGGACTGTGACGATAAAAAGGTTCGGGCGGCACTTCTTTATCAACTTCAGACGCCCCTCTTATCTCCTGGCCTTCATCTGACTGAGCGTCGCTCATGCTTTGGTGGTCTTGGTGGTCTGAACTTCCAGTCCTGGCTTCTTGACCTTCTCCTGCTGGTTCTTCAGCTTTTTGCTGTGAAAATTGTAGGGGTGGAGGCGTGTTTTCATGTTCATTTTCAGATGATTCGTCTTTTGTCGCTGCCACATCAAAAGCGGGATAGTGGGAGTCCGCACGAAATTCACCGTCTTTTTTCTCTAGTACGACATCCTTTTCTTTCTCCATCTCAATCCCTAAAATTGCGATATCCGCTTCTATATCGAGGCGATGTGAATCGACAATATGGTAGTCAAACTGCTCAACATGCACGTAAACGCGATTGAGATCCTCTACTTTTTCCTGGGGTACGGTCACGTCCACAGGAAAATACTTTTCTATTTTATTACGATAATCTTTTTCGTATATTTCTTTTTGATCCACTCTAAGGGGTTGAAAATGTAATTGATCTGCTAATGAACTCGAGTCTAACTCGAAACCGTCCTCCTCATCTTTGGCATTAAACTTTCCTGTCAATACTAAGCTTCCTCTAATGGTCACTAACCCACTATCACCTTCGACTTCAACATCCGGCTCCAAAGATAGACTTGTCACTTCTATGTGCCGTGCTTGATGGTCTAACCAAATGGATTCATTCAACTGAAACCGAATGGGTGAATGTTGTTCGGCTGCCATCGTCATCCTCCTCCCGAAATAGACCTTTACGATAATATATATGGGAATGTCCTTTTGAATATTCTACTTGATTTCATCTTTTGACCTTACGATAGTAGCGTGGCGTTAACCGCTGAGGACATAACCCATTATTTTTACAATATTTACAAAATAAACGTGTCAGCTTATGTTAAACTAAAATTATGTTCATAATGTCTCGTTTTTTCTTGATTTTCCTTGGTGTTCTTTCTTTAAAAGACTGATTGTGATCCTATTGAAAAAGAGGTGTATCGTATCATTCAAAGGATGTTAAAAGAGTCAAAAGAGTCAAATGTGCAGCCTAAGCATCTTTTATATATCTATGGTGGTTTCTTATTTTTAACATGGACCATTCATCTTTTTACCGTTGAACATTATACTAAGGAACACATGACAACTGGGATGATCTTCATTATCATTGTTTTAGCTTATTTTTTTCCCTGTATTTATTTGTATCACAAAAGTGAATGGGGAAAAAAGATCGTCGTAAGCAGTTTGATTTTATTATCCATTCTCATCATAATAAGATTGATGTTCCTTATCATTTCGTAAATAAAAAATTGTGCTTCCATTCATGTATAGTTTTTTACTATTCGCGTTTTATGGAAAAAAGGACACAAAGAAAGCTTGTAGAAAAGAGAACCTTACGGTGCTGTTTCTACAAGCTTATTTGAGAATCATGGGTAACATGCATCAAATCCGATATACTTAATATATGTTTTTATGACTCTATAAGTATAACGTCTTTGCTATTCCTTGCTATCTTATTCTACCACTAATGTGGCCACCATATCTTTATGACCGTTACCACATGGTATACTACATTCAATACGATATTCACCCGGTTCTAATTGTACGGTTTCTGAGCCAGCGCCATTAATCATCACATCAGTTCCGACGACTGCAATACCGTGGTGTCCATCCGCATTTTCAAGATTAATGGTCACCTCTCCAGAGGAAACAGTGTAAGCGTCTTGATCAAATTCAAAGTTTGATGCAACCACTGTCACTTCTTGAGCGTCAGCGGACGCCTCTGTCCCTTCTGCTTCGTTTTCTGCATTGGAGTCAGTATTTTCAGTTTCTGTCACATCATCATCGGCTGGTGTAGTCGTAGGTTCTTCGCTATTCCCACAAGCCACCAAGACAGAGAATAGTAATACGAATATGGCTAATGTTAAAACTTTTCGCATATATAAAGACCTCCTTTTGCGTTGGTAAATGTTTCATACTGCTATTATAAAACGAATAAACCTACCTCAACACCAATATATAAGGCAGAAATCTGACAAGATTATTACGAAGATGTGAACATTAAAAAGATCCCCCAAGTGTCGGGGGATCCGTATCTATATGTGAGGTTACGCTTGCTGTTCATTGGCTAAAATGCTTAAAGCCTTATCATTCGCTTCGATCGTACGATCTAAATCCTCTTGTGTATGAGCAGTGGATATGAACATACCCTCGAACTGTGAAGGCGCAATATAGATGCCTTCTTCTGTCATCAGTTGGAAATAACGAGCGAACCTAGATAAGTCTGACTGACTTGCCTGCTCAAAGTTCTCGACAGGTCCTTCAGTAAAGAAAAATCCGAGCATGGATCCCACGCGATTAATGTGATACGGGATTTGATGCTTTTCAGCGTTACGACGTATCCCTGCTTCTAAATAGGCCCCTTTTTCCTCCAGAGCGTCATACTGCTCAGGAGTCATAAGTGACAGGGTTTCGAAACCTGCCGTCATCGCTAGTGGATTCCCAGATAACGTACCCGCTTGGTAAATTGGACCGTCTGGCGCCACGTGGTCCATAATCTCTTTCTTACCACCGTATGCCCCAACTGGTAAACCTCCACCGACGACCTTCCCGAAGCAGGTTAAATCCGGTATGACATCATATAGTCCTTGGGCACAGCTGTAGCCGACTCTAAAACCTGTCATCACTTCGTCGAAGATCAGCAGCGTCCCATTCTGATCTGTGAGTTCACGTAAGCCTTCTAAAAATCCTGGCAACGGTGGTACAACCCCCATATTCCCCGCTACAGGTTCTACAATAACCGCAGCGATATCGTCACCAAACTTTTCAAACGCTAATTTGGCACTATCGAGGTCATTGTAGTGGACCGTAATGGTATGTTCAGCCGTCGATGCTGGCACACCAGGTGAATCTGGAAGTGATAAGGTCGCGACACCCGATCCCGCTTTAATCAGGAGGGAATCCGCATGTCCGTGGTAACATCCAACGAACTTAAGAATTTTTTGACGTCCCGTAAAACCACGAGCTAGTCGCAGTGCGCTCATTGTCGCTTCTGTCCCGGAGTTGACCATGCGGACAATGTCAACGGATGGCACTCGATCCACAACGAGCTTAGCGAGCTGAGTTTCTATTTCAGTAGGAGCCCCAAAACTCGTCCCTTTTTCAGTGGTGGTTTTTAGTGCTTCTACCACCTGCGGATGCGCATGTCCTGCAATGAGTGGGCCCCAAGAAGCCACATAGTCAATAAACTCATTTCCATCCATATCCGTTAGTCTGGCACCCTGTCCACTTTCAAAATATATTGGGCTCATATTAACAGATTTCATCGCTCTAACGGGGCTATTTACACCACCAGGTATAACCTGTTTTGCTTCTTCAAAGGCTTGTACAGATTTTTCGTAATGTCGCATTATTTATCATCTCCTAACCATTTGGCAACGTCTTTGGCATGGTAGGTCAATATCATGTCAGCTCCGGCTCGCTTGAATCCTGTTAGTAATTCTAATACGACCTCCCGTTCATCAATCCAGCCGTTTTGGGCTGCCGCTTTCACCATGGCGTATTCACCACTCACATTATAAGCGGCTACAGGGTATTGAAACTCGTCTTTTATTTCTCTCATAATATCCATATACGCCATTGCAGGCTTGACCATTAACATGTCGGCACCCTGCTCAATATCTGCTCTCGCTTCTCGTAGGGCTTCCTCTCTATTCGCTGGGTCCATCTGGTAAGTGCGTCGATCCCCAAACTGAGGCGTGGAGTGAGCGGCATCTCGAAAAGGGCCATAGAAAGATGAAGCATATTTGACTGCATAAGATAGGATAGGAATATCTTCATAACCAGCCTCATCTAATCCGGATCTAATCGCCTCCACGAATCCGTCCATCATATTTGAAGGGGCGATGACGTCCGCTCCAGCTTTCGCTTGTGACACGGCCGTTTTCACTAATTGATTAAGGGAAGGATCATTTAAAACCTTGCCATTTTCTACAACACCACAGTGCCCGTGATCCGTGTATTGGCACAGACAGGTGTCGGCCATAATGACCAACTCAGGTGCCGTTTCTTTGGCGACTTTAATGGCTTGCTGTACAATGCCATTTTCAGCGTAAGCTTGATGTCCATGTGGATCTTTTTCCGTTGGTACGCCGAATAAGATAACGGAAGGAATGCCTAGACGTTGAACTTCCTTTAATTCTTCTACGAGATATTTTAATGAGTAATGGTATACACCGGGCATTGAAGGAACTTCCTTTGTCGGTTGTTCTGCTCCTTCTACGACAAATATAGGATAAATGAGATCTTGAACACTTAGAGCATGTTCTCTGACCATCTTTCTCAGGCCTGAGTGACCTCTTAATCTACGATGGCGTTCATAACTCATAAACTCACACCTCTCTGTGTATAATATACGCTTCTATAGCCTCTATTAACCCTTCTACTGTTTGCTTTCTAGCTTCTATATGAACAGGGTAGCCCAAATCCATTGCCGTTCGTGTTGTTATGGGGCCTATTGAGGCCAAGTACAACGAAGAGGACTTAATCTGATTAAAGTCAAGTTCCTGTTCTCGTAACCAATAATCAAAATGGCGCATAGCTGAAGAACTCGTGAAGGTGACGACGTCGACCTGTTGGGATTTCAGCATTGTTTGTAGTTTAGGATAAGTTTGATTCGGTTTGATGGTCCGGTAAAGGACGTACGCTGTCACATCAAGTCCTTTTTCACGCATCGCCTGGGCGAGTGCTGGCCTGGACAAATTGCCATGAGGAAACAGAATCTTCTCATGACGCCCAACGTGTGGGAGCCACTCCTGTATCAAACCTTCCTGCGTGTGTCTTTGAGGAATGAAAGTGGCCGATAGTCCGTACTTCTGTAATTGTTTATTCGTTTTATGCCCTACAGTGACAATTGAGACGCCCCCAGCCAAGAGTCGTTTATAAAGGGATTCATGCTGGGGCTCCTGCTTATCCCTCGCGTTTTGTTCGAAAAAAAATCGCACGCTGTTTGCACTCGTTAATAGTAACCAATCATACTGCTCTATATGTCCATCAATACCTTTCAGCTGCTCGGAGGTGTGTGCAGGTATGATGTCAATCATTGGAAAGAGAAAAGGCCTTCCGCCCCTCGTTCTAATTTTATCCATGAACGATTGCGCTTGGTTTTTCGCTCTTGTGACCACAATGCGCTTTTCCTTTAATGGATAAAGCGGCTCAGTCATTACGAATCAAGACCTTCCTTTACTTTATCTAAGATATCTTTAGCCCCTCGCTGGATCAGAGCTTGCGCAACCTGCCGTCCTAAGGCTTGAGGGTCATCTCCTGTTAATGTTTGCTTTAAAATGGTTTCACCGTCGGGTGAACCGACGAATCCGGTCAATTGGATGGTCTCATCCTCCAAAGTGGCATGTCCCCCTACAGGTACCTGACACCCACCCTCTATTTCAGCTAGAAAAACGCGTTCCGCTTCCACCGTTTTTCCTGTTTCGGCATGATGCACCTTTGTCAATAAGTCGATGACTTCATTATCATCCGATCGACATTCAATGCCAAGCGCACCCTGACCAACAGCGGGTAAACAGACGTCATGAGGTAAGTATTGTGTCACGGTATCTTCGGACCAGCCCATACGTTTCAAACCAGAAGCGGCAAGAATAATGGCGTCAAAGTTTTCTTCGCGTAGCTTTCTTAAGCGGCTATCAATGTTACCTCTAATCCAATGTACCTTCAGATCTGGACGATAGTGTAGGATTTGAGCAGACCGTCTTAAACTACTCGTACCGACAACGGCACCTGCTGGTAGTTCATCAAGAGGTTGGTGGTCGTTAGAAATAAAAACGTCTCTTGGGTCCTCGCGCTCAGGTATACAACCAACGGTGAGTTCATCAGGCAATACAGCAGGCATATCCTTAATGCTGTGTACGGCGAAATCGATCTCTTTGTCTAACATCGCCCGTTGTATTTCTTTGACAAAGAGGCCTTTCCCACCTACCTTAGAAAGCATGACATCGAGTATTTGATCCCCTTTGGTCACAATCTCCTTAATCTCAAATTCAAATGGCAAACCTAGTGCCTCTAGTTTGTTAATGAACCATTTTGTTTGCGTCATCGCTAGGGCACTTCTTCTCGTACCGACAACGATCTTTCTTTTTGTCATTAAACATGCCATCCCTTCTAATACAATCTATCTGTTTTAGGACCAGATGTGAAATCTTGAAAACAAGCTAGAGATAAAATAGTTGGTTAAAAGTACAAAGAAGCAAACGCAATTTAGCTCAACGATTTTCTTCCCTGACCATCCTCTAACGACACGTTGGTATAAGTAAATGCCATACATGAGTAAGACAAATAAAGAAAACACGACCTTCGTATCAAACCAAAACGCCGCTTCTACGGTGTTGATAGCCCAAACAATACCTAGTATCAAGCTAAGCAGTAGCACCGGAAAACCGATCAAGTTTAAGTAAAACGATATTTTGTCTAACTGTGCTAAACTAGGGCCGCGTAAAAATTGCTTACTCCACTTCTTACGCTTTAAAAGTTTATGTTGGAACAGATATAAGACTGAAAATATAAATGACAACGTGAAGGCGGCGTAACTTAGGAAAGCCATCGAAATATGGATCGTCAGCCACTCAGAGCTCAATTGTTGGGCCATTTCCTCGGGGATTCCTCTACCGGCTACAAATAGGCTTAAGGCCATCACTGTAAAGCCAACCACATTCGTAAAGAATAAAAACAAATCCATCCGGAAGAACCAATTAATCAGCAAGCTAAAGGTAATTAATAACCAAGCAAAGAAAAACAGGGTATCAAATCTCGAGAATAATGGCAGGTGTTCCTGTTCTATCATTTTTACAGTTAGAAGTGCCGTTTGAGAAATCCAGACAATAGAAAGCAACCAGAAGGCTAAACGGTTTGCCTTCCGGTTGTGCTGTAAAAAGTCTACAAAGTAAAAGAGGACACTACAAGCATAGAGAATGATAATGAGCTCGTAAAAAAGATTATGATTAAACATGAGGCAGAAACCTCCTTTTTAATGAGCAGGAAGTTCGTTTCTTACTGCCTGTTCCTTGTAGGCTTTTTGTTTTTTATCTATTCGTTTCGCTAGCTGCTGGGCACGTTCGATCTTCTCTTGTTCTTTAATTTCTTCTTCTAGGGCAAAAATCTCCGTTACTAGATCGAGTGAATCACGCGCCCCTGGTTCTCCTGCGAGTTCTTTTACTCTTGTAATGGGATCACGCAGCATCTGGTTCACTATGCTCTTCGTGTGTTTTCTAATTACTTTTTCTTCTCTTTCATCTAAGTCTGGGCATTTGTTTAGGATACTTTGAACCGTTTCTTCCTGAATAGATAGCGCCTTCTGTCTTAAGGCTGTAATAACAGGAACGACGCCAAGTGTATTGAGCCATTTACTAAACTCATCCATTTCAATGGCGATCATCTCTTGTATTTTAACAGCTTCTTTTTTCCGTTCTTCTAAATTGGCGTTTACGATGCCATTCAAATCATCGATATCATATAAAAAGGCATTTTCAACTTCATGAATAGCAGGATCTAAATCCCTCGGTACAGCAATGTCAATCAAGAATAGTGGATGGTCATGTCGTGCAGACATCATATCTTCTATCTGTTGCTTAGTCATGACGTAATGATTAGCCCCCGTCGAACTAATGACAATATCCACCTGCTGTAAACACTGATCTAATTGGCTATAATCATACGCTTGACCGTTAAATTTCTGAGCAAGTTCAACTGCACGCTCATACGTCCGGTTGACGACGAATACCTCACTGACACCATTAGCGTTCAGGTGTTTAACGGTTAATTCACTCATCTTACCCGCACCGAGAATTAATACTTTCTTCGCACTTAAATCCCCAAAAACTTTCTTCCCTAGTTCGATGGCAGCGTAACTGACAGAAACCGCATTCTGCCCAATGTCCGTTTCAGCGTGAGCTTTCTTCGCTGTTGTAATCACTTGCTTGAACAACATATTGAAAATCGTACCTGTGGTCCCCGCTTCCTGCGCTGTAAAGAATGCTTCTTTGATCTGGCCGAGGATTTGTGTCTCCCCTAAGATCATAGAGTCTAGTCCCACTGGCACCTCAAAGATATGTTGCACCGCCTCATCATTTTCCTTAATATCTAAGAAAGGTTCAAAAACTTCCTTTTGTATATCAAAGGTCTCCGAGAGAAAGCGTTTAATATAGTAGCGTCCCGTGTGTAATTGATCGACAACAGCATAAACTTCCGTACGATTACATGTCGACACAATGACACATTCAAGAATACTCTTGGTTTGACGCAACTCCTGTAACGCCTCCGTAAGCGCATTGATGGGAATAGCAAACTTTTCGCGTATATGAACAGGGGTTTTCTTATAATTGATACCTACTGTTAGGATATGCATGCTTGAACTCACCCCAAATCATTAAAGTAACGATCGTTGTCCGTATTTTGTCCAAAAAAAGACAAGTCTAATAGTCATCTTGATTATTATAACAAATTTGTGAAGAGTATGCTTCGTTTGGTATAGAAAAATGTGAACATAATTTAAAAACAACAGTCATTCTCAGGCACTATAAGCGCCATCGAAGGTGCTGAGCATCTTGTCCATATCCTATTATACATGAATAAGTCCCTGTTCCCTAAAAAAATTGCTCAGTTTTCGCCTTATGACATATGTTCTTTCAATCCAAATATCACGTAGCGATTTAAATAAGGGGTATAAATCATTTCGATCTCACGTGTCTCCTCTTGGTATTCCTGTGCTAATCGTAGGTAGCCATCTTCATGCTCAAGGATTTTCCACTCACTTCCACCTCTTAAATCATTGGATAAGCTCGAAACATTGGCTATGATACGCTCTTCTAGACCTTCACCCATCATCGTGATATAACGGTGCTCATCCAAAGCAATCCTTACCGTATCTCGTTCGGAGTCGTTTAGGAAATATAACGTGACAGCGACCTTAAAGGGATTTTCTTTTTCTGCCACAATGTACCCTACGCCCCATACTGCTAAAACAATGAGGCAGAGTGCAGCAGGTACGAGAATCCTTCTATTCTTTAATATTGTCATGATACACACTCCCTTTCTCTCCTTATGGTCACTTTTACCTTTATAAGATCTTGCTTAAGAACGCTTGTGTCCGTTCCTTTTTGGGTTGTTCAAATATCTTGTCCGGCGTACCCATTTCTTCAATGCGACCGTCATGGAGAAAACACACGGTATCGGCCACTTCTCGAGCAAACCCCATCTCATGTGTCACGACCACCATGGTCATGCCTTCCTGCGCCAATTCCTTCATCGTCTCTAACACCTCACCTACGAGCTCAGGGTCTAGCGCCGACGTTGGTTCATCAAATAACATTATCTTGGGTTGCATGGCCAATGCCCTGGCGATGGCGACACGTTGCTTTTGTCCTCCCGATAACCGAGCAGGGTATTCATTTGCTTTGTCTCCTAGTCCCACTTTGTCCAGTAGGCTCTGTGCTTCCGCAATGGCAGTCTCTTTCTTTACTTTTTTGACCATTGTTGGAGCCTCAATTACATTTTCAAGCACATTCTTATGAGGAAACAAATTGAAATGCTGAAAGACCATGCCTACGTCTTGACGGATGATATTAAGATCATCCTTGTCCGGATCTATTTGCCTTCCATCAATATGGATTTCACCAGCATCCTTGATCTCAAGAAAGTTGAGGCAGCGTAAGAGCGTACTCTTTCCAGAACCACTCGCCCCAATCAGACATACCACATCACTTTCATTCACTTCTAGATGAACATCCTTTAATACGTGTAATTCGCCGAACGATTTATTTAAATGCTTGACTTTAATCATTGACATCTTCACCTCGACACTTTTTAGTGATCACTGACACTTAAACGATGTTCCAGTTTGTTCACAAACCAAGTAAAGATAAGGACGATAATGAGATAGTACACCGCCGCTAATATATAAAACTCTAGCTCTAGGTAAGTGGCAGATACCATCTGACGTGAGTAGTTAAAAATTTCTGTCATGCCAATAAAGGCGGCTAATGAAGAGTCCTTTAAACCGATGATAAACTGATTACCAAGAGGCGGTACTGTCCGCTTAAACGCTTGTGGAAGTACGATTCTTCTCATGGCTAGCGAGCTGGACATCCCGAGTGAACGAGCGGCCTCTGTTTGACCTTTTTCAATCGATTGAATTCCTCCACGGAAAATCTCAGCAATATAAGCCCCGTTGTGAAAGGCTAAGGCGAGTGAAGCGGCCCAAAATTGTGAGAAAGCGATAATCTCTGTAAAACCAAAATACAAGACAAAGATTTGAACGATGAGAGGGGTGGCTCGTACGACAGTAATATACAGGTTTGCGATGGCATTCAATGGACGGATGGGTGATAATTTTAATAAAGCAAAAAAGAGGCCGATAACCATCCCAATCCCCATTGCGGCCACAGTGAGTTGTAATGTCAGTTGCAATGCCTGCATAAAAAAGGGTAACTTATCGACGGCGTGATATAGAAAGGCTGATAAAGAAAACACATCCAAATGAAACCACTCCTTCTGTTGATTGTTTGAAGACCTAATCCACTCTTTGATCGACTCTTAAAAACGGGGGTATTTTTACATTCATGTCATGTTGATAAAAAAAGGCTCCCACCAGACCTTATGTAGTGGCGGAAGCCTGTATGTTCATGACAACGTACGTTTTTACAATAACCGTACTTTATGTCCGGTACTGTAGTGTATGACTGCGAGTATATTAATGAGAAACGATAAGGAGATTGGCTTCATCTCTATTCACCTTGAGGGCCGATATCTGTCCCGAAGTACCGATCACTAATATTCACATAAGTCCCATTTTCACGGATCTCGGCTAGTGCTTCATTAATCGCGTCCAGCAGTTCTTCGTTTCCCTTTTGAACGGCGATAGCCATCTGTTCTTCATATATGAGATCGCCAGCCATCTCAATTTCAAAACCTGTTTCCTCAATGGCGATGAGCCCCACCAAACGGTCGGTGATCACGGCGTCTAAATTTTCTGAAACCGATAAATCACGTAAGGCTGTGACGTCACTCTCATAGGTTGACACCTGACTTGTATACTCCCTAGCGACAGGTTCATAGGATGTCCCTAGAGCAACCCCAATCACATGATCGTCGTTCATTTGCTCAAGACTTTCGATATCGCTTCCTTCAGGCACAAAAAGTTGTGCCCCTGAGAGATAGTATGGGTCAGAAAAGTCTACTTCTTTTGCACGATCGGGTGTAATCCCCATACTGCCAATAATAGCGTCATACTTGCCACTATTAAGGCCACTCACGATGCCTGAAAAAGGCGTTGCATAAGGGACCGGTTCCCAACCGTGATATTCAGCAATGGCCTCTCCAATTTCAACATCAAATCCAGCTAATTCCCCTGTATTCTCATCTTTATAATTAAAAGGATGGTACTCCCCAGACATCGCGTACGTTAAAACACCCTCCTCTAGTAACACGCCAGTTTCTGCTGACCCACAGCCCACTAAAATCATACTTAACATGAACAGTAAAGCTAGTACGCTGAATAAACTTCTTTTCATTTTAATAATCAACCCTCTCCTTTTTTCATTCTGATACGTGTCTGCTCACACGTGATCCAATCCTTACGACTTAACGCTTTTGTCGGTCCGCCTAGCCCCGTGCATCATCACTTTCATTTTATCAAACTGTTTTGAATTTAGGAAAAATTAACATGATAAGTATGAACACAAGCACAGCGCTATTATGACACGTTTCTCTTACGATCATTCTATGGTGCATTGTCCCTTAATATTATAACGTGACTCACTTGTTAAAATAAAATCTGTTCAGTTAGCGTATACTTGTCTTTCCCTTGTCAATATCTCTTACTAGGACTTGAGAAGTCCGAGCCTTAGATTTTGAATGCCATATGTCCTTTTACTCTAAGTATAAGGATGTGGATGGCTCTATAACGGTTGTGACG
This sequence comes from Caldalkalibacillus salinus, assembly GCF_016745835.1. Classification (NCBI taxonomy): domain Bacteria; kingdom Bacillati; phylum Bacillota; class Bacilli; order Caryophanales; family Bacillaceae; genus Caldalkalibacillus; species Caldalkalibacillus salinus. Next base: position 132,111 of record NZ_JAERVL010000015.1, read on the forward strand.
ATAGGGGAACATGAAAGAAAAAGCCCTCAATATAACATTGAGGACTTCTAAATGATACCGTATAAGAGGATGAGGCTATGTACGTAAATGTGCTAGTATGGCCGCCCATGCCTGGTCTTTTCCTTGTCCAGTTTCAGCGGAGAAAGGGAGAATCGGTGTGTCTTGATCTGCACCTAGTGTCTCCCTCACTTGTTTAACATGTTTTTGTACCTTGCCTTTTGGAATTTTGTCAACCTTGGTGGCTACGACGATGATCGGCATCTCCAGGTAGGCTAACCATTCGTACATCATTTGATCATCTTCCGTTGGCTTATGACGTATATCGACCACCTGAACAACACCTTTGAGGCCTTCACGTGTGGTCATATACTCTTCGATAAAGGCGCCCCATTTTTCACGCTCCGCCTTAGACACTTTAGCGTAACCGTATCCAGGTACATCAACGAAGTAAAATGACTCATTGATGATATAAAAGTTCAGCGTTTGTGTTTTGCCCGGTTTGGAACTCGTTCGAGCTAAATTTTTGCGGTTAATAAGTTTATTGATAAATGATGACTTCCCTACATTAGACCGCCCTGCCAAAGCAATCTCTTGCAAGGGGGCTGGATACTGTTCGGGACCTACTGCACTAATCACTAATTTTGCATCATGTACTTTCATTAAATTCTCTCTCCCACTAGTGCATGTCGCAATACTTCATCCATGTGCTCTACAGGAATGAACTTCAAGTCTTCTCTGACGCTTTCCGGTATATCATCGATGTCTTTTTCATTCTCTTTAGGCATCATCACGGTCGTCAAACCTGCACGATGGGCCGCAAGCGACTTTTCCTTTAATCCCCCGATCGGAAGGACACGACCTCTTAATGTGACTTCACCCGTCATCCCAATAAACCTCGATACCGATTTTCCAGACAATGCTGAGACGAGTGCGGTGGCCATTGTAATACCAGCCGAAGGACCGTCCTTAGGTATCGCGCCTTCTGGGACGTGAATATGAATATCTTTTTTCTCATGGAAATCAGGATCGATGCCCAGTTCATCTGAGCGAGAACGAATATAACTGAATGCTGCATGCGCAGATTCCTTCATCACATCTCCTAATTTACCAGTGAGGGTCAGTTTCCCTTTGCCCGGTAGGACGGTGACTTCTATGCTTAACGTATCGCCTCCGACAGCGGTCCATGCTAATCCAGTCGCTGCACCCACTTGGTCTTCTTCTTCAGCCAAGCCGTACCGATACTTCGGATTACCTAGCAATTGTTCCAGTGTATTCTCTGTCACAACAACCCGCTTTTTATCCCCAGCGACGAGGCGCTTCGCAGCCTTACGACAGACGTTTGCCATTTCACGCTCTAGGTTACGTACGCCTGCTTCCCTCGTGTACCGACGGATGACTTTGACAATGGCTTCCTCGTGTACTTGCAGCATATTCTTACTTAAACCGTGCTCCTCCATCTGCTTTGGTAGCAGGTACTTCTGGGCGATATGTTTCTTTTCCTCTTCTGTGTACCCTGGGATATAGATCATTTCCATCCGGTCCAACAGAGGACGTGGAATGGTATGGGTCGTATTAGCCGTTGTGACAAACATGACGTGGGAAAGATCATAAGGCTCTTCAATAAAATGATCGCTAAAAGTGCTATTTTGCTCTGGGTCTAGTACTTCAAGCATCGCAGACGCGGGATCTCCTCTGAAGTCACTGGCCATTTTGTCAATTTCATCTAATAAGAAAACTGGATTGACTGTCCCGGCTGTTTTCATACCCTGAATAATACGCCCTGGAAGCGCGCCAACATACGTTCTTCTATGGCCACGAATTTCTGCTTCATCTCGAACACCGCCTAGAGAGATGCGTACAAATTCTCGACCTAGGGAGCGCGCAATCGATTTAGCAAGGGACGTTTTCCCCACACCGGGTGGGCCTACGAGGCATAGGATAGGTCCTCGAATCTTCTGCACGAGCTTTTGAACAGAAAGGTATTCTAACACTCTTTCCTTTGGTTTCTCTAGCCCGTAGTGATCTTCATCTAAAATTTCTTCCGCTCGATTGATGTCAAGGACATCCTCGGTGGTTTTCTCCCAAGGTAAATCTAAGACCCAATCGATATAATTGCGAATGACACTGCTTTCAGCAGAAGTCGGTGGCATTTTTTCATATCGTTCTAGCTCTTTTTCAACCTTTTCGTGAATGCGTTCTGGCACGTCTGCGTTCTCAAGTTTTTCACGAAGTTCTTCAACCTCACCCGCTTTTCCGTCCTTGTCACCAAGCTCTTTTTGAATGGCTTTCATTTGTTCGCGCAGGTAGTATTCCTTCTGTGTTTTCTCCATGGACTTTTTCACGCGTTGGCCAATTTTGCGCTCGATTTCAAGGACTTCTTTCTCGTTACTAAGTATATCTAGAATTTTTTCTAAACGCGCCTGTGCATTGAAGGTTTCTAATATGTCCTGTTTATCGCTCATCTTCAGTGAAAGATGCGAAGCGATCATGTCTGCTAGACGTCCTGGCTCCTCAATGTCACGTACTGAGGCAAGGGTTTCAGCTGTCACCTTTTTAGATAGCTTGATGTACTGTTCAAACTGCTCAAGGACCGTACGCATCATCGCTTCCGTTTCTGATGTTTGGTCGTCTTCATCTTCCACTTTTTCAAAAGTCACTTCGATATATTCGTCTAACATATTGAAGGACGTTATTTTCGCCCGACTCAACCCTTCAACCAAGACACGAATGGTCCCGTTAGGTAGTTTTAACATCTGCTTCACGTGTGCAATGGTTCCAACATCGAAGATTTGTTCTTCAGTTGGATCATCAATATGGATATCCTCTTGTGTTGCCAAGAGGATTTTATGGTCTTCTACCATGGATTGCTCAAGTGCTTTGACCGATTTCTCTCTTCCAACATCTAAATGGAGAACCATTGTTGGATACACGAGGAGCCCTCTTAAAGGCAACAGAGGGATGACTTTTTCTTTTACTTCCCCCATAAACCTTAACACCTCCATTAGCTGTTTGTTCTATTTCAATGTTTGTATCATCTTGTAGTCCCAATACGGTGAATACAATGTGTGTTCAATTTTATCCTTTTATCTTGATTTTGTCTAACGTTAAACGCAAGCGCCTAATTATTCAAAGCAGGCGTTGATCCTGTGACGACATCCGTTTTGCTCGAAACGTCTGCCACCTTTGCTTTTTCATCGAGTAAAGCAAGCTTGAAGACTTCTTTTAGATCCTCTACAGGAATGACTTCAATCTGGTTCATTTCTTTAAAAATGGCCTGGTAGTTCTCTTTCGGTACGATCACCCTCGTTGCCCCTGCCTGAATGGCCGCTTCTACTTTGGCTACAACGCCACCGATCGGTTTGACTTTACCGTGTATGCTAATTTCACCCGTCATCGCCAGTTTGTTATCGACAGGCAAATTTTTAATGGCAGAATAGACAGCAGTGGCCATGGTGATCCCGGCAGATGGTCCGTCAATCGGGGTCCCACCTGGGAAATTCACGTGAAGGTCATAGCTATACGCATCAATATCTGTTCTTCTCAACACAGTGAGGACATTCTCGATCGATCCTTTGGCCATCGATTTACGCGTAACTGAACGACTGCTGCTTCCCATTGTCTCTTCATCGACAACCCCTGTAATATTGATGGTCCCTTTCCCCTTCTCTTTGGCTGGGTTGGCGGTGACCTCTATTTCCAATAGGGCACCCATATTGGGTCCAAATACAGCTAGACCGTTGACCAACCCTACTTGTGGGATTGGTGGCACTTTCTTCTCTGGACGAGGGGAGATTTGACTACTATGGATCACCCACTCAACGTCGCTTTCCTTAATTTTGTTACGTTCTTCACTTAAAGCGATACCGGCAGCTATTTGGACTACATTGACCGCTTCACGACCGTTTGTCGCATATTTGGTAATGACCTCTACGGCCTCAGGTTCATAATCAAACTTGATTTTTTCAGCCGCATCCCTTGCGATTTTACCTATCTCATCAGGCTTGAGTGAACGGAAAAAGATTTCTAAACAACGCGAGCGTATAGCTGGAGGAATTTCGTCAGGCATGCGAGTCGTTGCCCCAACCATTCGGAAATCCGCCGGCAGTCCATTTTGAAAGATATCATGGACATGGCTCGGGATGTTCGTATTATCCTCATTGTAATAGGCACTCTCTAGATAGACTTTCCGATCCTCTAATACCTTTAATAACTTATTCATTTGGATAGGGTGAAGTTCGCCGATTTCATCGATAAACAACAATCCACCGTGGGCCTTGGTTACAGCACCCGGTTTGGGCTGTGGTATACCTGCCTGCCCCATGGCACCCGCGCCTTGATAAATCGGGTCATGAACAGAGCCGATAAGGGGGTCTGCAATCCCTCTTTCATCAAACCTTGCCGTTGTGGCGTCCAATTCGGTAAAAGTGGCGTCATGTTTGAATGGGGATTTCAAACTTCTCTTCGCTTCTTCTAAAACTAACCGCGCAGCAGCCGTTTTTCCTACGCCGGGTGGGCCGTAGATAATCACATGCTGTGGGTTAGGTCCACATAATGCTGCTTTAAGTGCTCGGATACCCTCCTTCTGCCCGATAATATCTTCAAATGTTTTCGGTCGCGTCCTTTCGTTTAGGGGTTCAGATAGCGAAATTTGTCTCAATTTCCTCAGTTGTTCAAGCTCTTTTTTGGACTCTTTATCCACGGCCACTTTACTAGTTCTTTGACTCTTAAGTAGGTTCCAAAAGTATAGTCCTATAATAATCCCAAAAAAGATCTGAACGAAGATGACGATTGCCATGATGTTCATGAAATGACCCTCCCACAAATATTCTTAACGATATTTTGTAGTATTGCCTGTAGGAGGAAGAGATAAACAAAAAGCCATTTGAGAACATGCTCAAATGGCCTTCTTTATTTTGGTAACTATGCGCTTTCTTTTGGCTTGTTAACGATGACTTCTCCTTCTTTGGTCGTCAACGTTGGGGGCGTGTCATTCTCGACCACTTCCTTCGTGATCGTACACTTGGAGATATCTTCTCGAGACGGTAGTTCATACATGACATCGAGCATAAGGGACTCAATAATAGAGCGAAGACCGCGTGCCCCTGTATTTCTCGTAATCGCCTCGTTGGCAATGGCACGCAACGCGTCCTCTTCAAATTCAAGCTCTACTTCATCCATCTCCAGCAATTTAGTGTATTGCTTAATGAGGGCATTCTTAGGCTCAGTAAGGATCTGAATTAAAGCATCCTCATCGAGCGGCTCTAAGGTTGAGATAACCGGTAAGCGTCCGACGAACTCTGGTATTAACCCAAACTTTAGTAAATCTTCCGGTAAGGCCTTAGATAAGAACTCTCCCTCTTTGAGGTCAACCGTATCCTGCCCAGCACCAAAACCGATCACCTTTTTACCTATACGGCGTTTGATAATCTGTTCAATACCATCGAAGGCACCACCACATATAAATAGAATGTTAGAGGTGTCGATCTGAATGAACTCTTGGTGAGGATGCTTACGACCCCCTTGGGGTGGTACGCTTGCTGTTGTGCCCTCAAGTATTTTAAGTAACGCTTGTTGAACCCCTTCGCCTGATACATCACGTGTAATGGATGGGTTCTCTGACTTACGAGCGACCTTATCAATTTCGTCAATATAAATAATCCCTTTTTCCGCCTTTTCCACATCATAATCTGCAGCTTGTATCAGTTTAAGCAGAATGTTTTCAACATCCTCCCCAACATATCCTGCTTCAGTCAATGATGTTGCATCCGCTATCGCGAATGGGACATTAAGAATGCGTGCCATCGTTTGGGCCAGTAAAGTTTTACCACTACCGGTTGGACCGAGCATTAAGATATTACTTTTTTGCAATTCTATATCCTCAAGTTTAACCCCGGAACCGACTCGCTTATAGTGGTTGTATACGGCAACGGATAGAGATTTTTTCGCTTGGTCTTGACCGATCACATAGTCATTGAGTATGTGGCGGATTTCTTGCGGTTTTGGAATTTCCTTTAGTTCTAATTCCTCTTCAGTTCCTAGTTCCTCTTCAACGATTTCAGTACATAACTCAATACATTCATCGCAGATATAGACACCAGGACCTGCCACGAGTTTACGTACTTGATCCTGTGATTTTCCGCAAAAAGAACACTTAAGCTGTCCTTTTTCATCATTAAATTTAAACATTTTACCACCCCTTTTATCTCTGATCGTTTCGGGTGATCACTTGATCCACCAATCCATATTTTTTAGCTTCGTCAGCACCCATAAAAAAGTCACGGTCTGTGTCTCTTTCGATCACTTCTAATGGTTGACCCGTTTGTTCAGCGTAGACACGGTTTAATTTTTTCCGCGTTTTGAGTATCCAATCGGCATGTATCTTAATATCGGCGGCTTGCCCTTTGACACCACCTAAAGGTTGGTGCATCATGATTTCGCTATTAGGTAAAGCGTAACGCTTTCCTTTTGTACCTGCCGCCAGTAGGAATGAACCCATACTTGCAGCCATCCCGATACAAATGGTCGATACGTCTGGTTTTATGTACTGCATCGTGTCAAAAATGGCAAGTCCGGAGGTCACCGATCCTCCAGGTGAGTTTATGTATAAGCTAATATCTTTATCGGGGTCTTCCGCGGCTAAAAACAGCAGTTGGGCTACAACGACGTTGGATACGTGATCATCAATAGCAGTACCGATAAAGATGATACGGTCTTTTAGCAGTCGAGAGTATATATCGTAAGCTTTTTCTCCTCTATTTGTCTGCTCGACGACCATTGGTACGACTGGCATATCTTGAACACTCCCTTCTTCATAACATACGGGGTGAACTTAAGGGGTATGCACATATTCAGCATATAAAATTTGGATGTAATAAACAAGGCACGAAAACTCGCGCCTTGCTTTATCCTTATTTTAATTTATATTTATGCTACAGTCTTACTGTTGTTCACAAGAAGATCGACCGCTTTACGAATTTTAAGGTCTCCTTCTAGAGATTCAAGATTACCGCCTAGACGTTGTTTAATGTCATTGGCCTCCATATTGTACATTTCAGCCATTTTGTTGAGCTCTTCTTCAACTTCGTCTTCTGTCACTGCTATATCCTCTGTGTTCACAATCGCTTCAAGTGTAAGGTTCACACGTACGCGCTTCTCTGCATCTTGTTTGAACTGTTCTTGTAGACTTTCTTTGTCTTGGCCAGAGAATTGGAAGTACAGATCGAGGTTCATGCCTTGCATTTGTAAACGCTGTTCAAATTCTCTCGTCATTTGGTCCACTTCTTGATCAACCATGGCTTGAGGAATGTCAACTGTGGCGTTTTCAGCTGCTTTTTCAATCACAGTGTCCTTCTTGTAGTTCTCTTCCTCTTGGTCTGCTTTTTCTTCAAGCTTCTTACGGAGGTCTGCTTTGTACTCTTCAAGCGTCTCAAATTCAGACACGTCTTTGGCAAACTCATCGTCGAGCTCAGGTAATTCCTTACGCTTGATCTCATTGACTTTCACTTTGAAGCTAGCTTCTTTTCCGGCTAATTCTTCAGCTTGGTAGTCTTCTGGGAAAGTGACGGTAATCGTCTTTTCCTCATCTTTTTTCGTGCCGATCAATTGCTCTTCAAACCCAGGAATGAAGCTGTTAGAACCGATCTCTAGAGAATGGTTCTCACCTTTTCCTCCTTCAAAAGGCTCATCTCCAAGGAACCCTTCAAAATCGATCACAGCGGTGTCGCCGTTCTCAACTGCTCCGTCTTCAACTACGACAAGCTCTGCTTGACGGTCACGCACACGGTTCAGTTCTTCTTCCACATCTTCGTCCTTCACACTGAAGTCCTTCTCTGGTATTTCAAGACCCTTGTATTCGCCAAGCTCGACTTCAGGTTTCACCGTTACGGTCGCTTTAAAGATAAGGTTCTTACCCTGTTCCATTTGTTCAACGTCAACTTCCGGACGGTCTACAGGTTCAATTCCTGTCTCATCAATCGCTTTGCCGTAAGCGTCAGGTAGAATAATATCTAACGCATCTTGGTATAACGATTCAACTCCAAATCTGGCATCAAAGATTTTACGTGGCACTCTTCCTTTACGGAAACCAGGTACGTTCACCTTATTTACAACTTTTTTAAATGCTTTGTCTAGGGCTTCTTCGACTTCTTGTGCATCAACTTCAACCGTTAATACCCCTTCGTTCTTTTCTAGTTTTTCCCATTTGGCACTCATTTTATGCTTTCCCTCCTATGTATCTTACCGCTTTTTTAGCGAATAAATGTCGTCATTGCTGTTACGTTTCATAATTTACTGTATGATTCCGCAGTATAACCACCTTATTATAACACATCATTGTTCGTTTTCAAGTGATGCGCTTACTGGTTAAAGCTAAGTAATAGCGCTTCAAAACGTTGTTCATAATACTGCAAAGTAGATACCGTTTCTTCATATCTTTGGCTGATCGTATTGCGCAGCTGCAATTCCTTCGTTTCAGGTGTGATCATTCTAAGAGTATATAAATGAAGGCCGGCTGTCCAGCTTAAGGTATCGTCAATTTCTGGTAGAAAAGGATAATGTTTTTCTAAAAAATAAAACCACACTTCCGCGCCCATTTGGATGACAGTCGGATTATCATAAGTGTAATCTTGTAACGATTGTAATGGTTTGACGTACGTTTCGGGCCAATCTTCCTTAAGCAGTGGCACCTCTTCAAGCGTAACCGTCTCTGAATGCTCTCCTTTTCGGATGGGATAAGACCACGAACCTGGGCACACTTGCTTGCATTCTTGTAGCATCTTTGTCTTCAGCAGATGGTCTCCTTCCTCATATATAAGGAACGTTTCTATTAACTCATGTACCTCTTCTTGCATGAATCCAAACATCTGATCAAATGTTTCCCACTGCTGTTTCATATTCTCCTGCAATAACTGTTTGCGCCACAGTTGTAAACGGTCTGGTTCTACGACTACAGTTTGATTTGATGTCGTCTCAGGCTCTAACGACCGTCTAAGATCATCTAGAGCTTCTAGAATTTGGTTCGCTTCTTCATGATTGGGGTCTATTTCTAATACTTGTTCTAAATGTTTTTCTGCTTCTTCATACTCGTCCTCTTCTATCGCTTTGACCGCTTTTTTAATATATAGTTGGGCTAGATTAGGAAAGAGGATGAGGTTGTCTTCGGACATAAATGGGACTCCTTTTGATATATGCTATGTGAGTTATATCATATATGGCGTGGTGGTGTAAAATGTATCTACTAAATATATTTGTCCAAACTTTCAATCGAGTAAACCATGTTTCAACAACATAAATATATTTTACCCAACTTTACCACCCTAAATTTCGAGGTTTGTTTGAATACATCATTTGAAGACCGACAGGTTTGGCTGATTGGCCTTTTAATCTATAACACTCTTAATGTCACTAACGATTTGAGGATCATAATCTAGCTTCATTTGAATGGTTTCCTGATGTTGTTCCCCACCAGTTGTTGTCCAATAGATAATCATAAATGTACTTTTTTCAATATCTTTGATACTTAGGTTTTTATCTGGATAAAATCCCCCTCCGCCTACTTTTACGGGACCATCCCTAAGTCTTTCAGCGTTGAAAGTAGACGTTCCTTTTGGTCTTTCTCCATCCTTAAAAAAGTTATAGACCTCTACCTTAACTTTTCCCGTTAAATCATTTACATCACCTAAAAAGGCAACAGTATGACTTCCAGACATACCGTGTTCTCCCACTCCTAACCAAGCAAGTTGATAATTTGTTATCTCCCATTCCTCGCCTTGACCACTCATTTTTAATAAATACTGAGTGTGATCTATAGTAGTAGGAAAATACAGTTTAACGACCGCAAAAGTTAGGAGATTGGTAATAACTATTATGCCAATCACGTTTTTAAGTTTTAAACTCATGCTGTTCCCCTTTTCCTATAAAATTACAGTTGACCCTTTAAATCAACAATTACAGTTTAAAACATTTCGTCATAAAAAATAAGCCTCCAATATCGTTAAATTCTAGTTGCGGCCGTGTGGTTCATATCTGTATATTCGGATAATAAACGTTGTACTAACCGTCTCATTTAACATCATTGAACGCTTATCTAGCGGGTTTAGTATTTAATCCTCTTGTTTACATTCGTAGTAAAACGATTATAGATTATAAGCAAAAATGAGCTTGGCGAACATACACCAAAACTCTTTTCTTTTTAAATCCGTTATTAAACTAAAGCCCCTGTTAGTTTAAGTGCAATATTTCACAATCTAAGAAAGAATGCGACATCATACTTATAGAAAGACCTGAAATGATTTAAGGCAGACCCAGATAAAGTTAATTATTCTATTTTAGCATAAAATGGAAAAGCATCCAATTTGGTTCATTTGGATGCCTTTTTCTACAATCTAAGACGGACACTATAAGATGTTCGTTGTGAATAATTAATTTTTTGTTGCTGTATTCCCCATTGCAATAGAAATTCTATTCAAGCTGTTAATTTGATTGATTATTAGAACAAGGTCAACATATTGTCTCTCGTCATAATGTTCACGTACTCGTTGATAAAGCTCATTTGGTACACGTTTTGTCGGGATTAAAGTCACGTACTCTGTCAACTCAAGAGCTACTTTTTCTGCATCTGTGTAAAATGTACACTCTCTCCAAGCACTAATACAATATAAACGTTGTTCCGTTTCTCCCATTTTCTTAGCATCAGCTGTATGCATGTTAATACAATAAGCACAACCATTTATTTGAGAAGCTCGAATTTTAATAAGTTCACGAAGTTTACGGTCTATACCTGTATTTTTTGTATACTTCTCCATTTCCATCAATATTTTAAGTGCTTCTGGTGCTACATTGTAATAATCAATTCTTTGTTCCAATTTAATTACCTCCTTAAATAGGTTCTCACAATTAAAGACTAATTTAATCGACGATTAACACTGTCTATAATATATGCTATAATTACTTTTTGTCAAATAAATATATTTACCTATAAGAGATTTCTTTCATTTGACTAACACTCAAAATACTCTTAAGATACAATTTGATAACCCTTAAAATTAAAAGCAGGTGAGTTTATATGCAATATAGTGTCGGAGTTGAATATGCTTTACATTGTCTGGTTTATTTAATTGATGTTCCTTCAAAGGAAAGTGTTGGGATAAAGGATTTGGCAGAATTCCAAGGACTTTCTGAGACATTTCTTTCAAAAGTTTTTGGTAAATTATCTAAGGCTGGTATTGTAACTTCTGTCCCTGGTGTAAAGGGAGGATATAGATTATCTAAGTCCCCAGAAGATATTTCATTTTGGGATGTAATTGAAGCAGTTGAAGGTCCTAAGCCTATTTTTCAATGTAAAAATATTAAAGATAAAGGTTATTTGTATAGAGAAAATTGCTGTTCGGCTCCCTCCTCTTGCACTATCAATTTAGTTATGCTCTCTGCGGAAGAAAAAATGCGTGATGACTTGCGTAGTAAAACACTGTCATGGTTAAATGAAGAGCTTGATCGTGTCTTACCCAAACAAATACGTGAAGATACTCGGAAATATTTTTCGAAGTGCAACATATGAAAAAACCTCTCGTGAATTTCCTTAATTTAGAGGAATTTAGAGAGGTTTTTCTGCTTACAAGGAAACATAGCATTCAATTGTCTATTGATAACTATAACCTTCTTCAACTAACCTGACCGTTAGTTTAATAAAGAAAGCCTTTTTTATTATCATAACACTAAAAAACGCCGAGAGTGATAATCTCGACGTATAAATCCTATAAAAACTTACGCAAATTCTCCGCTACTTCTTCCTTGTCTAAGTGTAGGTATTGAGTCGTTACCGCTAAGTTACTGTGCCCGAGTGCCTTAGATATATCCGTTATGCTAGCTCCCTTTTCGAGAAGGCTCTTAGCAAATCCTCGCCGTATTCCTTACGTATAGCGTCGTTCTGTTTAATTAGGACCGATAGCAAACGGTTAAGCGTGTCGTCGAAAGGTAATAGTAATTGGTCGTGGTTTTTAACGATTGAGCCGTCTATACGTAGTAGATTATTCTCAAAGTCGATATGACGGGTCTCTAGGTGAACGATTGTGTTAATACGTAAGCCCGTCTTGAACATTAGGAGAGCCGCCGTAGCGTCCCGTATTTGTACGAAGTCGTTTAGGTCGAGGACGGATAGTAAGAGCCTTATATTACGCTCCGCCGTTCCCTCCTTTACTATGTTATCGACCTTGATGTTTATTGGACGCCAAAACTTACGCTCTATCCAACCATTATCGAAACAACGAGATAGAAACGCCTTTAGGCACTTTAAGCGAGTTAACTTAGTTTGCTTAGATACGTCCATACTAGCGAGCCACTCGTAAACGTGGTCGGCGTTTAGCTCGTCGATATACTTTACCTTTACCGTATCCGTAAAGTGATTGACGTAGACGTTATAGTCGCTTATCGTTCGAGGTCTATTTCCGCTTATCTCCATTTGACGTGTGATAGCCGCTAGAGCTTTTTCGATAGTGAAACGGTCTGTAACCCTTTCGACCGACTCGCCGTCTTAGTTTTAGTCGACTTAGCCGCCGTGGGAGCCTTTGTGGGAGCCTCTTGTGCCTCGTCTTTCTCCGTAAATAATCCGCTTAAATCATCTGTAATCGTTAGTATTGCTTTCTTTTTCGTCATAAAAAAAAAGCCTTCAATATCGTTAAATTCTAGTTGCGGTCGTGTGGTTCATATCGGTGTATTTTCCGATAATAAACGTTGTACTAACCGTCTCATTTAACGCATTGAACGCTTATCTATCTGGTTCATTCGCTTATATGTATATAATGGCGTCCCAGGAGAGATTCGAACTCCCGACCGACGGCTTAGAAGGCCGTTGCTCTATCCAGCTGAGCTACTGGGACTTAAGCGAGTATCATTATAACGTATTATACCTCAGAGGTCAACTCACTTATTCATCTTTGAATATAGGTGCTGTAGCGCGTGATAACGGTGACTGATCTTGTTTTTCTCCTCTTTGCTTAACTCAGCCATCGAACGCCCTTGCTCAGGGACATAAAAGAGGGGATCGTAGCCAAATCCAGCCTCACCCACCTTCTCTTCTAATATATAGCCTTCGCAAGCGCCATGAGCTAATATGTACTGATCTTCGGCAGTCACCAAAGCGATACTACACCTAAACCGTGCATTCCGCTCTTCAGGTGGTACACCTTGTAAGTGTTGTAAAAGTTTTTCATTATTGGCATCGTCATCGCTCGGTTCTCCAGCATATCTAGCGGAATAGACGCCTGGCGCTCCGTCTAAAGCGTCAACCTCTAGACCTGAATCATCCGCTAATGCCGGAATATGAAAAGCGTTGTAAAAGGCTTTGGCCTTTTTCAGGGCATTGTCGTCAAAGGTTTCCCCATCCTCTACAACGTTGGGAATATGTGCTGCATCTATATCCACTGGTGATAGCACCTGTATATCCAGTGGTTCCAGAAGGGCCCTTATTTCCTTTAGCTTGCCTTGATTAGAAGTGGCTACGATTAATTTTTCTACTTGTAAAGATGGTTTCATCTCTTCTCCCTCATTTATGTGTCAATTATGTACGCTATCTGTCGTTCTCAGGGTATCTCTTTATACATTGCTTAAGTTGCATAAAAACCTTGTCATCTAACAAAACTGTCCTAAGATCATTATTTATGATTCATTTTCAGTGACTGCTGAATCCACACTCACTTTCTCTGCTAGAGGTCCGAGGACATCTTTTTGTTTCTCAATCAGTTCTGCAATACCCTTCTCCGCATAATCGAGCATATGGTTCATTTGATCTCTTGTGTACGGGTGCTCTTCTCCTGTACCTTGGATTTCCACGAATTCCTTTTGTCCTGTCATGACAACGTTCATATCCACTGTTGCTTGGGAATCTTCTTCATAGCATAAATCTAATAAGACATCGTTATCCAGTACACCGACACTCGTGGCCGCAAGAAAATCTTTGACAGGCAAGGTGGTCAGCTTCTTTTCTTCCAGTAACTGTCCTAATGCCATGACCATAGAGATATAAGCGCCTGTGATCGAAGCGGTGCGTGTACCCCCGTCTGCTTGGATGACATCACAGTCTAGCCAAATGGTTCGCTCACCAATTTTGTCTAGTTGGACGACAGATCGTAAAGAACGCCCAATTAAACGTTGAATTTCCATGGTTCTACCACCGAGCTTCCCACGTGAAGCTTCTCTTTGGTTACGTGATTCTGTGGCCCGAGGCAACATGGAGTACTCTGCCGTGATCCAGCCTTTGCCTTGACCACGCATAAAAGGAGGGACCCTATCTTCGATTGTCGCTGTACAAATGACTTTAGTATCTCCTACTGTAATGAGCACGGAGCCTTCTGCATGTTTGATGTAATCCGGTTCAATTGCTACCGCGCGCAGTGTATCTTTGTCTCGACCATTTTTTCTTATCATTATTCCAACTCCCTCTCCTCAACGTCTCGTCGCTCGTGTATGATACCATTTTTTATCTTGTGCAAGTACTCACTATTCAATACTTCTATTCTCATAATATCGCAGACACCCTTAATGAGACAAAAAGAGGTAAGCCCATAGCCACCTCTTGTCTCAACTATTATAACACAAGCCTATATTTTAAAAACCAGTTGATTGTCCAACAAAGGAACGGCTCACAGGCTGGGACAGGTCTGCACCGCTATAAGTAACCAGTTGCTCGCTTCCATCCACCATAAATTGAACCTTGTCTATGGATTCATGCTCGGTTAAGGACAACACTAATGACTTAATGGCGTCATCTGAAGCTTTTGGCTCTTCTTCGGCATATTGTAAAAAAGTCTCGTCAAAATTAAGTGTTAACACATCACCGTCTAATTGCTGATCTAAAAGTTTGGTATCTACTACCCCTGTAACAAGTCCAGACCCTTGCTGTGGACCAGCCACTAGTTCATTCACAGTGGCTTGAACAAGGTCATCTGTTTTCGGTACGATTCTCGTGACGGGAACAAAATAATCTACAGTTGCTGATTCGTTTTGGGCCATGAAATACAATGTCACTGTAGAATTGTTGCCGATCTGGGCCTCATTTGCCACTTCGATGTTGATGCCGTCTTTTCTGCTTAAGGGTGAACCAACGGGGGTGCCATCAACTGGCATCGTTTCTTGTAAATGTCCGTTAATAGAGATTTGAACTTGTTCTATACTATCAAATTCTGTAAGGGTCCATGTAATCGCTTCTAGGATCCCTTTCTCATCTTCGGCTTGGTAATCTCTAAACTCTGGTGAGAAATCCACCACAGCAGTACCATCTTCCTTTACATTCACACTTAACTCTGTGCCTGCTGGAATGACCGCTCGCATGCCACTTGGTAATACATTTGTCACAGGTCCGCCTTCTACAAGATAACGTAAGGCTTGTGTGGCAACGCCCTCTGTCTGCGGTAATGGTAATGAAACGGAAACCACATAGCCATTTTCATCGAAGAGATAGAGTGTACGCTCGGTCGTACTAGACGGCTCATCTGTTGATGTTGCACTAACGTTTTCATCTGTTTCTGGATTCTCATCCGATTCGTCAATTTCAAACACGATATCTGTGGAGTCTTCCTCCTCTCCGTAGTCTATTTGTGGAGGATCAATTTCAGATCCAGCATCATCACTAGGGCCAAAGACACATCCTGTTGTGAAAACAATGACGACGAGTAACGAGAATATACTTAGAAATCCTTTACGAGTGAACATGGTTTTCCCTCCTCAGTGGTTTGTACTACTATGTATACGAGCTATGTTTCGTTTTATGACCACGAATTAAATGTAAGATCTCTAGGAAAAACAAAAAGCCTTAGCAACGGTTTTGCTAAGGTTCTCTCCATCATTTATTTTTCTATATTTTATGAATCCAGTATCACTTGCTTCACGTTGATGTGCTTATTCAACCATCTCTCCGCTATCTGTTGAAAAACAGAGACATTACCGCTTGTGTAAAAACGATGCATGGGTCGACCAAACTGCTGTGAAAGTAAATTCTTATGGAACAGTATTGTACTGACTTCACGGGCGGTCTCGTCCGCAGAGCTAATCATTTGTACTTGATCTCCTATCACGCGTTGTATGACGTTAGAGAGCAATGGGTAATGCGTGCACCCTAAAATGAGTGTGTCAATGTCCTCTCCTGCTAAAGGGGCCAAAGCCTTTTTTACAATCTGAATGGCTTCTGTCTCTTCTCCGCCACCTTTCTCAGCTAGCGGAACAAGCGTTGGGCACGCGAGGCTCTTAACATATAAAGCAGGATGAATCTGCTTAAGCGCTTCCTCATACAATCCACTCTGGACAGTATTCTGTGTGCCGATGACACCTACTCTTCCAGTCACTGTCGCTTTAATCGCTGTTCGGACACCAGGGTGAATAACGCCGATCACAGGAATATCCAGTTTCTCTCGGCATTCCTCAAGGATAACCGCTGTGGCCGTGTTGCACGCGATGACAAGCATCTTCGGGTTGCTTTCCATAAGGTAGTCTATCATTTGAAAGCTGAATGTACGAACTTCCTCTATACTTCTTTGACCGTATGGGCATCTCGCTGTATCACCAAAATAACAAATCTCTTCCCTGGGGAGTTGTCGGAGTAACTCTTGGGCGACCGTTAGACCTCCAACTCCAGAGTCTATCACTGCAATTGGGTTACTCAAGTTGGTCACTTCTTTCTCTCGTTGTGGTTTACGATTGATCTCTCTTCATTTCATTATGCAAAATTTGCAATGTGCGTGCTAAATCTGTGACATCCTGCTCAGAAAAATGGGTTAATACTTCAGCCAGATAATGTCTACGAGCCTCTAGTACTTCTTCAATAATGCTCTTCCCTTTACTCATTAGGTGAATGCGTACCACTCTGCGGTCGCTCGTATCCCGTACTCTTTCGACTAACTCATTTGCTTCCATCCGATCAATGAGGTCTGTTGTCGTGCTACAAGCTAAATACATTTTGTTGGAGAGTTCCCCAATGGTCATGTCACCGTCTTCATTTAACCATTGCAGTGCAACAAATTGAGGAGGTGTAATCGGAAAGTCGGCTAATATCTCTCTACCCTTTTGTTTGACAATTGAGCTAATATACCGAAGCTCTCGCTCGATATCCCCCACTTGTTCCATCGTAAAAGCGTGTTCCTTCTCCATAATGATCCTCCAATGCAAAATATTCGATAGTTCATTATAACATGTCCGATGTAAAAAAGCCCTTATCATTATCGACGGCATAAGACTTGCTGTATTCACCATAACAATAACTAAAAAGGTACATAAAGGAGGTCAACCATGTCGGCCGTTTTAGAAACGGAGAGTAACGAGCTGAGAACAATCAAAACATGTTTATTAGAAAATCAATACGGGGTCGCTATCCATCTTGTCAGTTCTGTTTCAAATGCCATTGAGCTAAGAAAAAGTGATCATGGACCACTACGAACAGATACACCTCTTGTGGTCCAAGATCGTTGGGCGTCTCTCAGACGACTCTCCTATCAATACTTAACCTACGCATTACACCTACCCCTACGATGGTTTGAAACCATGATCAAAAGGATGGAATCTGCCGCTTACACCTATCCACCGTATCCATTTCACTTTCCTATTCTTATATATGGCGATGGTTTTTACTATTCTTATTATATGGCTTGGGAGGTATCCGTTTTAGAAGAAGAAGATGAATGAAGTAACGCTCTTTTTTTTCAATAATTAGGCACTTCTCACGACATCGTTGAATTAAATATATTGATACTGTTTGTGAGAGGTGATTGTATTTGTTCTTTCATGTTAAAGAATTGCAATATGAGGCTATACCCGAACGCCCAGATCCCGTATATGCCAAATGGCTCCAAGAAATTTTAGGTGGACAGTTCGGGGAGATATCGGTCGCGTTACAATACTTGTTTCAAGGCTGGAATGGTCGAGCGGATGTTAAATACAGAGATATGCTCATGGCAACCGGTACTGAGGAATTAGCTCACATTGAGATGTTGGCAACCATGATTGCGCGCTTATTAGATGGGGCGCCTGTTGGAGATCAAGAAACCGCTGCTCAACACCCCGTTATCGGTGCTGTCCTTGGAGGAATGAACCCACAACATGCCATTGTTTCAGGTTTAGGTGCCATGCCTGCCGACAGTGAAGGGAACCCATGGACCGCCAGTTATATTAATGCTAGTGGCAACCTTTTGGCTGATTTCCGTTTTAATTTGACGATGGAGTCTAACGGGCGGTTGCAGGCTGTCCGTCTATATGAAGCAACGAATGACCGCGGTGTCAAGGATATGTTATCCTGGCTAATTGCAAGGGATACGATGCATCAAAATCAGTGGTTAGCCGCTATCTGTGAATTAGAGGAAAGAGAAAATGTTGTGGTACCAAGTACTTTCCCTCGTTCTCTAGAGAAACACGAGGTCGCTTACACGTTCTATGATTTCACCAACGGTGAAGCCGCTTGTGATGGACGTTGGGCACATGGTAGAAGTATGGATGGTTTAGGTGAATTTACTTGTGTGAAAAACCCTCCTGCCTATGGCCAAGTACCAAATCTACCGCCAGCCCCGCCATATATCCATGACACTATGCCCATGTATTTTGACGGACAACACCACATGCCACCTCATTGGGGATAGCCCCTCTTTTTGGGGAACAACATAAAATTACAGTACGACCAAAACGCAGTACATCAAAAACTGCTTTAGGCTGTTTATATTTATATTAAATAAGCTAAATAGTGACTATGCAAGGACCATACATGATATATGTCTAACATGTGTGGTCCTAACTTGTATTTTTTCTTTATGTACTCTACTTCTCTCAATCCTGCCCCGTTAGTCGAACAGAGCGATGGTCCGGTATTAAAGCATCATACCTTTCTACTGAAAAGCCGTTAAAGAAACCGTTATCAACTTAAATATTGTCAATCTACTTCATTATGATTTCTTTCTAACTTTTCTATTCTTTCTTCAAGCTCATTCATTTTCACCTCAATTTCTTCTTTGGTCGCTGCTAATGAACGGTCAACCAAAATCTGAGCAACAAATATTATCACAACTAAAAGACCAATGAATAAAGTGATGCCATTCAAGGCATTTCCCTCCCATCTAGCTGAGTGTAGAAGATGTTATTTCATACCCTATCAGGGGGCCCTTTAAGTTGGTACAAAAAAAGTACCAAATAATTAAAAAACCCCCGTGGCGGGGGCCTAGCCCACAGGGGCCTTGGGTTCGTCAGATTGTTAGTTCACCTAAACGAACAAGTTCGACAACAGCCTGAGAGCGACCTTTTACTCCTAATTTCTGCATAACATTGCTAATGTGATTGCGCACGGTCTTTTCACTAATAAATAAAAGGCCAGCAATTTCTTTTGTTGTCTTATCTTGTACTAGTAACTCAAATACTTCTCTTTCTCTGTTCGTCAATAATGGCTTCGCACTTTGGTCGTTCCCCTTCAAAATGTGCACCCCTCCTTGCAATCCGGGCTCATGAATACAAGGCGAAGGTTACAGTCAAGTTATATTATGACTGGGGGAAAAGTGTGGTGCTTGAGGGGAATGAATTTAGGCCTACGCCCACAGTATATTCAAGCATTTAAGGGAATGACACTTGTTCGATGTTATTTGTATGACTCATTATTGTACGCTATATGGACTGTTGAACGATCATTTGTAAGTTAATAACGCCGATATCTTCAAGTTCTATGGGAACAGAGATCGCCTTGCCTGAAGCGGTGAACTCTTCAGAGTTGGCAATTAACTGTGGAGGTGTAATATCGATGTTGATTCCTTCGGTAGATAAAAGCACACTTGCATTGCCAGATATCATATTGCCGAGTTCTGATATTGCACTTTTACTTATGTCATCAAATTCAGTGACCGTCATCCCTCCCATCATGACCGATACGATGCGGAGTGCAACATTACGATCAATACCAAATAGGATTTGACCTGCCCATTGTCCTGTAAGTCCAATCGCAATCCATACATGATCTTCTTTGAAAAACACGTCACAGACATCCGTTTTTCCCTGATGGGGTGAAACTTGAATGACTTGTTCCAGCACCATTTTTGCAGAACTTAAAAAAGGATTTATATATTGTGCCTCCATCATTACTCCCTCTCTCCATCTAAAAATCTACTGCCCGAACCATATGTGTTCGAAGGTCGGTCCACAGATAACATGTCCTGTCATTCACTCTTGTCTATCTTTACACGTTATTTAAAAAGAACCATACCAGTAATTTCGGCATATTCTCATATATTGTTTATATTTTCGACAAAATTCTTATACTTAAACTTCGACATTTTATGTATTAAACCTTCTCATAATTGAGTACTTTTTCCTTCATTTCTAAAGACCAAGGAGTGCTTTTTCCAGTTGATTTGTGTACATGTACAATGGCGCCTCTGGCCACAGCAAGTACTTGCATATTATCTTCTTCGTCCACGATGGCGTAATGTAAGTCTAGGGACGAAGTACCAACTTTGGCTGACTTTACTTTTACCTTTAACCTCTGATTAAAGTACATTTGACCAACATAATGGCAATGGATGTCTGCAGCCACAACCATAGTGGGATATGCAGGGTCTAGAAAAGCGGAGAATACACCTATGTCTTCAAAGTAATCGAGCCTAGCTTGTTCAAAATATATGATATGACTCACGTTATTCACATGACCAAACGCATCAGTTTCTGAAAACCTGACTTTTAATGTGGTTTCAAAATGAAAAGAGTCTAACCAACTTTCAACGTCAGGCTCAATAAAGGATATATGTTTCACTATGTGCCACTCCTTACCTC
This sequence comes from Caldalkalibacillus salinus, assembly GCF_016745835.1. Lineage (NCBI taxonomy): Bacteria > Bacillati > Bacillota > Bacilli > Caryophanales > Bacillaceae > Caldalkalibacillus > Caldalkalibacillus salinus. The sequence goes on from NZ_JAERVL010000015.1 coordinate 152,889, forward strand.
TTTATTTTACTAATTTCGACATAAACCATCATTTCCCTTTTGCATTTATAGAGATTTTTGTCATTCGCGTTAGACAAAATTCGCGAAACATGATTTTTATCTCTATAATATAGCCTAATGAAGTATGCATGTATATGAAAAAACCCTATCTTAATCAAGATAGGGTCCCTCATAAAGTATAGAATATGACATTATGATCCGAGGAACTTCTTAATCGCATGGACCGTCGTATCACGGTTTAATGCTGCGATAGACGTTGTGAGTGGTATACCTTTTGGACAAGATTGAACACAGTTCTGAGAGTTACCACAGTCTGTGATCCCACCTTCACCCATGATGGTTTCTAGACGCTCCTCTTTGTTCATCTCTCCCGTCGGATGAGCATTAAATAAACGTACTTGGCTTAAAGGAGCCGGTCCTATAAAGGAAGAACTACTATTCACATTCGGACAAGCTTCTAAACATACACCACATGTCATGCATTTAGATAGTTCGTATGCCCATTGACGTTTAGACTCAGCCATTTTAGGCCCTGGTCCAAGGTCGTAAGTCCCATCGATCGGAATCCAACCTTTTACTTTTTTCAAGGCGTCAAACATGCGATCACGATTAACAGATAAATCTCGAGTCACAGGGAATGTACTCATCGGTGCGAGTCTAACCGGTTGTTCTAATTGATCAATAAGGGCGGTACACGCTTGACGGGGTTTCCCATTGATAACCATAGAACAAGCGCCACACACCTCTTCGAGACAGTTAGATTCCCATACAACAGGTGTTGTTTGCTCACCTTTGCTGTTAACAGGATTACGCTGTATTTCCATTAATGCCCCGATCACATTCATATTAGGGCGATGTTCTAGTTCGAATTCTTCATCGTACGGCGTGCCTTCAGGACCATCCTGACGAGTGACAATAAATTTTACGGTCTTCTCACTCATTTTTTAGCCGCCTCCTTCGCTTTAGAATAATCTCGTTTACGTGGTTTGATGAGGGAAACATCAACATCTTCGTACTCAAAGCGAGGTCCATTCTGTTCTGGATCAAAGAATGCTTTCGTTGTTTTGAGGAATTCTTCATCGTTACGTTCAGGGAATTCCGGTTTGTAGTGTGCACCACGACTCTCATCTCGGTTCAAGGCACCGAGTGTGATCACTCTAGCTAATTGTAGCATATTCCAAAGCTGACGGGTAAATGGTGCAGCTTGGTTATTCCATTTTCCTGTATCAATCATGTTAATGTTATGATAGCGCTCAATCAACTCTTGTATCTTTTGATCCGTTTCTTTTAGTCGGTCATTGTGGCGAACAACGGTTACGTTGTCGGTCATGATTTGTCCCAGTTCTTTGTGAATCACATAAGCGTTCTCTGTACCGTCCATGTTGAGAATGCTATCATACTTGTCTTCTTGCTTTTTCTTCTCAGCATCAAAGACTGTACTTGGCACATCTTCAACGGTTTTATCTAGACTGTTAATGTATTCGATCGCTTTCGGACCTGCAACCATGCCACCATAAATAGAGGATAGCAACGAGTTGGCACCGAGTCTATTAGCACCGTGATACTGATAGTCCACTTCGCCCGCTGCAAAGAGTCCAGGGATATTCGTCATTTGATCATAATCAACCCATAATCCACCCATGGAGTAATGAACAGCAGGGAAGATCTTCATAGGCACCTTCCGCGGGTCATCTCCCATGAATTTTTCATAAATTTCAATGATACCGCCAAGCTTAATGTCTAGTTCTTTCGGGTCCTTATGAGAGAGGTCAAGATAGACCATATTTTCTCCGTTAATGCCTAGCTTCTGCTCTACGCATACGTCGAAAATTTCTCTCGTGGCAATATCACGAGGCACAAGGTTACCGTAAGCCGGATATTTTTCTTCAAGGAAATACCACGGTTTACCGTCTTTATACGTCCATACTCGGCCCCCTTCACCACGCGCTGATTCGGACATCAAGCGTAGCTTGTCGTCACCAGGGATTGCTGTAGGGTGAATCTGTATAAACTCACCATTGGCGTAACTTGCACCTTGCTGATATACTGCTGCAGCAGCCGTACCTGTGTTAATAACAGAGTTCGTAGATTTACCGAAAACAATGCCGGGGCCACCCGTCGCTAAAATGACAGCATCGCCGGCAAACGTGTGAACTTCAGAATTTTTAAGGTTTTGGGCAGAAATTCCGCGACAAACGCCGTCATCGTCAATAATAGCAGAAAGGAATTCCCAGCCTTCGTATTTATTCACTAGTCCTCTCACTTCATGACGACGTACTTGCTCATCTAGGGCGTATAATAGTTGTTGTCCTGTCGTCGCACCCGCAAACGCCGTTCGATGGTGTCGCGTACCACCAAAGCGTCTAAAATCTAGTAAACCTTCAGAAGTACGGTTAAACATAACCCCCATTCGGTCCATTAAATGAATGATGCCAGGTGCTGCATCACACATCGCTTTTACTGGAGGTTGGTTTGCTAGAAAATCTCCACCATATACTGTATCATCAAAGTGCTCCCAAGGAGAATCTCCCTCCCCTTTTGTGTTAACTGCACCGTTAATTCCGCCTTGTGCACATACGGAGTGAGAACGTTTTACAGGTACAAGGGAAATTAAGTCGACTGGAACACCCGCTTCGGCTGCTTTTACCGTGGCCATTAAACCAGCGAGCCCACCACCTACTACGATGATTTTACCTTTACTCAAATTAACTCACCCCTCCGATTATGATAATGATGCGAATTCAAGTACGATTAAAATGCCACCAAACGTTAATACTAAGAATAAGGCCATCCAAACGTATGTAGAGATACGTTGTGCCTTAGGTCCGACTGTAATACCCCATGTTACACAGAAAGACCACATGCCGTTAGCAAAGTGAAACGCTGCTGCTGCCACACCAATAATGTAGAATGCGATCATAAATGGACTACCGAGAATATCAATCATCATTTGAGCGTTTACTTGGGCCCCAAATGCTGCTGCAACTCTCGTTTCCCATACGTGCCATGCGATAAAGATGATAAGTATGACACCTGTGGCACGCTGTAGCATGAACATCACATTTCTAAAGTAACCGTAATCAGTCACATTATTTCTAGCTTGAAAAGCGATATAAAGGCCATAAATGGCATGATATAGCAATGGTAAATAAATAAAAAACGTTTCTAGGAAAATCCTAAATGGAAGGCTTTCCATAAAATGCGCTGCTCTATTAAACGAGTCAGCCCCGTAAAGAATGAAATGATTAATAAAAAGATGTTGTACTAGGAAAAATCCGACTGGAATGACTCCTAATAACGAATGAAGCTTACGGTTAAAATAGTGCGTAGTGGCCACACCGGTCCCCCCCTTCAATTTTTGAACACACATTGTTGCAGTCTAGCATTCCTATCCACTTTTTCGACTTTTCAAAAAGTCTCATGTCTAAATATGACACGTTATTTTGTACCAAATTTTATTTTACCCCCTTAGCCCGGAAGCGTCAAGAAAACGGTATCATCTATAGAGGCAAAGGTGCTTGATGACTCAGCACCTTTGCTTTTACTTTTTATCGATGGCTGTTGGCATTAAGCTTAACCTATAATGACTCTTTCCACAGGGTAATGATAATGCGTCTTAGTATCTGCCCGCTTCATGGAGAAGAGTAGCGCGACCAGTCCAATTCTACCGATGAACATGAGTAGCACAAGTATAAACTGACTTAGCGTAGACAATTCTGACGTAATACCCATAGACAAGCCACAAGTTCCAAAGGCCGAGCTCACCTCAAAGATAATCGCCATTAACTCTAAGCCTGAATCACGCTCAATGGAGCTAATCAGGATAATTGAAGTGAACAGTATAAAAATAAACACCGAAAGGACAATAAAAGATTTTCTAATATCTTCATCATGGAGTTCCCGACCAAACACTTTGACGTCCTTTTTTCCTAAAGCAAAAGAGCGTATTGTTAGAAACATCACAGCGAGTGTTGTCGTACGGATCCCTCCTCCCACACTGGAAGGACTTGCACCGACAATCATGAGGCCAGAAATGAGCAGCAATGTAGGGATGCTATAATAGGTGATGTCCATGGTAGCTAACCCAGCGCTTCTAGCAGTAACCGAGTTAAACAAGGAAAAGAATAGCTGTTCATGCCAAACCATACCTGCATAGTGTTGCCCTCGTTCTAACAGCCAAATAGATACAGTCCCAAAAACGAGTAAAAACATGTAAGTAGAGACGGTTATTTTTGTGAATAATGAAAAACGATATTTTTCATGCTTGCCACTGAAATACTCTCTTAATTCCACTAAAACTGGAAATCCAATTGCACCGGCTAAGATCAAAAGGATCGTTACCAGTTGAACAAAATAGTCATGAGCAAATGGAATAAGAGAATTTCCGGTTATGTCAAATCCAGCGTTCGTAAAGGCTGTTAAGCTAGCAAACGCCCCTTGATAATAGGCCTCATACCATACATCAAAATAATTTAAATAATAGGTCCCCAAAATCATGGCCCCGATTAATTCAATGAGTATCGCAATTCCAAGGATATTTTTCATCAAATTTACGAGCCCCGCTAGGTTAACCTGGTTCTGATCGACCATGATCAACATGCGTTGTGATAGGACTATCTTTTTACCCATAATCATCCACACAAAGGTACCGAGGGTCATAATACCAATACCACCGAGTTGAATAATAACGGATAATATGATGATGCCTATCGGGCTAAAAGTCTCAGGTGTATTCACCACGATTAAACCGGTCACACTGATTGCGCTAGCTGCGGTGAAAAAAGCCTCGCTAAATGATAATGCCGCGCCAGGTTGTTGTGAAAAAGGTAAATAGAGCAGTATGGATGAAATTAGAATTAAAATGAAATAACTCAATATGATAATGCGAAATGGTGTAAGAAATTGATTCAGTTTCATGTCTGCCTCCAACGTTCGCCCATCTAGGGCACATGGTCTCTTCCTAGTATGGTTAAATCCTTGACGTATATCAAGAGATTTTTGCGCATATATCTGAATTAAGTCTCTTGTCCATACAAGAAGAGAAAGGGGTGCTACGCACTTGATTAGTGAAAAAAAAGCTCATTCCGCTTCAGCAGATACAAAATTTCTAAAAATGAAAGGGCAGGCCGTACCACTTTATGGTTACCATATACTCCGCGAACATGTCATGAAAGAAATAACGGGAGAACACCAAAGTGCCATTCTATATTGGGCTGGTAAGAACCTAGCCGAGCACCTTCGAATCCACACATTTGAACAGTGTCGCGACCTTTTCTTAGAAATGGGGTGGGGGTATCTAGAAAAAGTTCATTCCTCTTCCCATATCTATCGTTACACGTTAGAGTCTCCATTTTTCGCAAGCCGACAGGTTGACCAAAACCAGTCTACTTTTGCACTAGAGTGTGGCTTTCTCACAGAGGCCATTGCTCAAATTGAAAACAAGCAGACTGAAGGTGAGTTCAAAGCATTCATTAGTCAAGAAAATCAAGGGGTACAGTTCACCATCTATCTACAAGAAAAAGGGGAAAGCTAATCAGCTCCCCCTTTTTATCTTCAAATTAAGCGTTTACTTTTTCCGTTTCTTCTACTTTATCTAGATTAAAAGTGTTGTGTAGGACTTGCACTGCTTTTACCATATTAGCAGCTGGTACAACACATGACACTTTAATTTCGGATGTTGAGACCATCTTAATTTCGATTTCCTCACGACTAAGGCTATCAAACATGTCTGCCGCTACACCCGGGTTCGAGATCATGCCTGCTCCAACAATAGATACCTTAGCTAAATTTTCTTCATAAATAATATCTTCATATCCTAGTGACTCTTTATTGTCCTCGAGGACATGTAGCGTCGCTTCAAGATCCTCACTATCGATTGAAAAGGCAATATTGGTGATATCCGTATCATACATGCTTTGGTTGATAATAATATCGACGTTGATTTGTTTGCTTGCGAGTGTTTTAAACACTCGGGATAAGGCCCCAATTTCTTTCTTCATTCCTCTTACAGTCACCTTCGTCATCTCTTCATCATGGGCTACACCATGTACAATAATACCGTCCTCCACTGTCACTTCCTCCTTCACTAACGTTCCTTCTTCCTCACTAAACGTCGATCTAACTGTCAGATAAACATCGTTATTCTTGGCACATTCAACTGCTCTCGGGTGCAAAACCCCTGCACCAAGATTAGCTAGCTCTAACATTTCATCATAGCTAATTTGCTCAAGTTTGCTTGCTTTCGGTACAACTCTTGGGTCTGCGGTATAAACACCGGTGACATCTGTGAATATGTCACAACGTTCAGCCTTTAGCGCTGCTGCTAGAGCGACAGCCGTCGTATCTGAACCCCCTCTTCCAAGGGTTGTAATTTGTCCATCCTGGCTTACACCTTGGAAGCCGGCAACGACAACAACGCTCCCCTTAGACAATTTATTCTGAACCTTTCCAATCTCGATATCTTGGACTCTGGCACTGCCATGAACACTTTCGGTTTGAATGCCTGCTTGCCACCCTGTCATCGAGGTGGCGTCTAAGCCAAGTTGATGTAACGCCATCGCTAGCAGTGATATGGTGACCTGTTCACCCGTCGTTAAAAGCATATCCATCTCTCGTGCCGCCGGATTTGGCGTCAGCTGATTGGCCATATCCACTAGCTGATCAGTGGATTTTCCCATTGCTGATACCACCACAACAAGCTGGTTTCCCTGATCCACTTCTTTTTTCACTTTTTGAGCAACGTGCTGAATTTTTTCGATCGTTCCTACAGATGTTCCGCCAAACTTCTGAACGATGATACTCAATGCTCTCCATCTCCTTAATTTAGACACATTCATCTTTTTTGATCTTACTAGACCTTGCCCATATCGTTAAGACCAATAAAAAAGCAACAACAAAGAGAGAACTTTTTGTTGTTGCGAGTAAACATGGTGATCTAACGAATGTTCACCTCAATGCAACGTGATAGTCCTCCACCTGTATAGGTGACAGCGTTGCATTTATTCAATGCGACGCCAGTCCTCATTACGTTGAGCTATAATGAGACTTCGGCGGATCACCCTTTCAATACCCTTCATAGAAGGCCCAACTTCTCTAGGTACGTACTCTTGATCACCGCTCCCCTAACACTCCTCAATGTGATTGAGTTGTTTGATGAGGTTATGATGTTTTAATTGTTTGTAATTGTATCAAACATCCCATGGGTTCTCAACAGCCGAATAACGACTGTATCGTCTGCATTTTATCGTATATCAGACGTAGCATTACGACTTTGCTTTCTCTTGGAGATATTCAACAATCGTTCGGGCTAATTGCTCTCCTATCCCGATTTCTTTAAAGTCGTCTACTGATGCTTCTCTCATTTTCTTCATTGAACCAAAGTGTCGTAACAATGTCTTTTTACGCTTGGGTCCCACGCCTGGAATGTCATCTAAGGCTGATTGTATCAGTGATTTGGAACGGGTTTTGCGGTGGAACGTGATAGCGAAGCGATGGACTTCGTCCTGGATCCGTTGTAAGAGGTAGAACTCTTGACTGTCTCGTTTCATTGAAACCGGCTCTGGTGGATGGCCATATAATAATTGAGAGCTTCGATGCTTTTCATCTTTGGCCAAACCACATACTGGGATATAGAGGCCTAGTTCATTCTCGAGAACGTCTTGTGCAGCCCCAATTTGCCCTTTTCCCCCGTCGATCATAATCAGATCAGGCAATGTTTGCTTTTCTTTTAATAAGCGGACATACCTGCGACGAACGACTTCTCTCATTGATTCGTAATCGTCAGGGCCTTCTACGGTTCGTATTTTATATTTTCGGTATTCATTCTTAGCAGGTTTACCATCGATGAAAACGACCATAGCGGACACAGGATCCGTCCCTTGAATATTAGAGTTATCAAATGCTTCGATGCGGCGAGCGGGTCCGACCCCTAGTGCATGACCTAATCTTTCAACTGCTTTTATCGTTCGTTCCTCGTTTCGCTCGATAAGTTCAAATTTTTCCTTTAGCGAGTTTTGGGCGTTAGATTGTGCCATCTGTAGTAATTCTTTCTTGATGCCTCGTTTTGGCGTATGGACTTTAATATCTAACCATTGTGCGAGGAGCTCCTGGTCTACTTCCTCTGAAATCAGAATTTCTTTAGGTAGGACATGTTCTTTTTCCATATAAAATTGACCAATGAATGACATCATCTCTTCCCCTACATCACCGCTATAAAATGGAAAGAGGGACACGTCTCGTTCAATCAGCTTGCCTTGTCTCACAAAAAACACTTGAACACAAATCCATCCTTTATCGACATGAAAGCCAAAGACGTCTCGGTCCACTTGGTCTGTGAGCGTAATGCTTTGCTTTTGCATCACCTGGTTAATATGCTGAATCAGATCACGAAGTTCTTTGGCTCGCTCAAAATTAAGTTCCTCTGACGCCTCATGCATTTTTTCTTCTAGCTCTTTAACCATCGCTTTATGGCCGCCATTTAAAAACCGATTAATTTGCTGGGTCATGTCCTCGTACGTGTCTTGTTCAACGTGGAACTCACAAGGGGCTAAGCACTGATCCATATGGTAGTACAAACACACGCGGTCCGGTAAAGTTTTACATTTCCTTAAGGGATACAGACGATCTAACAGTTTCTTGGTCTCATTGGCTGAACCGACATTAGGATATGGACCGAAATACTTAGCTTTATCTTTCTGTACCTTACGTGTGATCTCTAGGCGGGGATGCTCTTCATTGGTTAGTTTAATGTACGGGTATGTTTTGTCATCCTTCAGCATCACATTGTAGCGCGGGTCGTGCTTCTTAATCAGGTTGCATTCTAGTAGAAGTGCTTCGATATTACTTGAGGTGATAATATATTCAAAATCCGTTATTTCACTAACAAGCTTTTGTGTTTTCCCGTCGTGACTGCCTGTAAAATAGGAACGTACTCTGTTCTTTAAGTTTTTTGCTTTACCGACATAAATGATGTTGTCTTGGCTATCTTTCATCAGATAAACACCGGGTTGAGCGGGTAGCAACGTCAGTTTCTCTTTGATCTGTGTCAAAAAAATACACCTCCCACAGATCTAGGCATGATATATGTATTATACATCATTCCCAAGAACGTGGGGAGGTGTACGCTTTGGTTTAATTTTACTGTCAGGCGTGTGGGGCTTCCCTCGAGTGTCTGTATAGGCAGCGCAGGAGTTCAGGCTACTTTAGGGGGCTCATGCACCCCTACTCTATCACTCGAGCTTCGCCCAAATGTGACGCCGTAGGGGTACCTGATCTTTTGACTTCCGGGCATAGACGCCTACTCCTTCACTCGAGCTTCGCCCAAAGGATTCCATCGTTAGGAAGCGGCACTTGGTCATCTTTATTGACGTGCTTGCTCGATTGTTTCGGCGTAGCGGTCAAGGGTGGTTTGAGCCTCTTGCCCATCGATGACGATGTCCTGGAAGGCCCCTAGGATGGCCTTTTCGACTTCGGGCCAATATGGGACATTTCCTCTTGGTTCCGAGGATTGCAATGCTTCGTTTACAGCATCAAAGTACGGTTGTTGCCACGCTTCAACTTGACCGTAAGCATCAGTGCGGACGGAGGGCCAGCCTAGTTTGCTCACTAAAGTTTCTTGGACCTCTTTTGACATGAGATATTGGGCAAATTCTAAGGCCAATGCTTTATTTGGGGCTCCTTTTGGTATGCCGATCACTTCACCACCTAGGGTGTGTGACTCTCCGGCGGGTCCTGCCCATCCGCTATACGCTTTGATTTCTTCTTTGCCACCTTCTTCAACGATCACATTCACACCAAAGGGCCAATTTTGTCCTAGGTAGACCGATTCATTTGCAAGATAAGTGTTCATTGTATTCCAAGTAGCGGTACGACTATCAGGCGCTAGATAGGGATATAATTCTTGTAAAAATTCATAAGCGCGTACACTGCCCTCATCGTTAAGGACGTAAGGGTCTCCTCCACCGGCACGAATAAAGTTAAACAGGTGTAGCACGTGATCGATTTCTAAATTGGCTTTGACGGCGACTCGGCCAATGTCCTCTTCAGCATGAAACGTCTTCGCTACCTCTAGCAAGTCTTCCCACGATTGAGGTGGCGTTATATCGTATTCGTCAAACACCTTTTCATTGTAGTAGGTGATTTCAACGTTGGGTCTATAGGGTAAAAATAATAGTTTGTCATCAAAAGTAGAAACGTCTATCATGGCTTCAATTACTTCGTCAGGAATGTTCTCTTTCTGATCTGTGAGATCATCCATCATATCACCGTCTACTAAACCATAGAGGTCATTCACATCCTGCGTAATCAGGTCGTATGTCACTCTATCGGCTTCAATTTGGCCACGCAATTGATCCACCACATCCGCAGCTTCGGATTGGACAGCATTAATGGTCACGTTGTGCTTTTCCTCAAATTCTGGAAATATATCCTGTCGCATCACTTCCCATTCATTTTCACCTAGTCCCATCACGACATTCAGTTCGTTCTCGTCTTGCATGGCCTGCTCTCCTCCGCCACAACCGATGGCAAAGAAAGCCATGGCAGCCAGAAGGCAACAAGTATACAACATTTTTGTCCTCTTTTTTACGTTATTCAACATTATGACCTCCATTCAATTGACTTATCTTATTTTATGTAAAGAGAGGTCTCCCCCTCTGTTACCCCCTTAATACTTTGTTATAAATCCTCTTATCCCTTAACAGAACCTGAAAGGAAGCCCGATTTCATGTACCTTTGTAGGAAAAAGGTGACAATAATTACGGGGATGGTCAGTATCATGGAGTAGGCGGCAGATTGGAACCAATCACCCCTGGACACGTAATAATACGTCTGTAAAGGTAGCGTGTTTTCTGTATAGGTCAGGTATAATGCATATGTAAATTCATTCCATGAGTTTAACCACACAAACATTGCTCCTACTGCGATACCGGGCGCTGCAATAGGGAAGACCACCCTTTGGAGGGCTCCCCATCGGCTGGCGCCGTCTATTAAAGCTGCTTTTTCTAATTCTCTCGGAATCGTTTCAAAAGTCCCGACAAGAATCCAAGCTAAGAAAGGTAGGTTTGGTATCAGGTGAGCTAATATAAGTCCTACATACGAATCAGTGAGATCCCAACGAATAAAGTTAACGGAAATAGGTAAGGCAATGCCCACATCTGGAAACATTCTTGTAAACAATAAAGAGAGTATAATACCGTAGCGGTAGGCTTTAGGCATAAGCGAAATGACATAAGCAGCCGGTGCAGCTATTGCAATGGCAATGAGTGTCGCCACGGATGCAACCATAAAACTCTTCAGCAAAGGAGCCCAGAGATTGCCAGCCTCAAATACGCGTACCCAATGATCAAATGTAAAGTTCTCAATGAGAAAAGGTGGATTTTGGGTTAATATATCCTGAGGCTCACTGACAGAAATCTTAAACATGATATATACTGGCGCTAGCATGACAAAGCTAAATAATATGAGAAATGGAAACGTGCCATATCGACTGATGGCACCCCAAAGGTCCGTCTGCCTCGTCTTCATTTGAACACCCCTTTCCACCTAAACATCTTTTTTTCTCTCAACAAATAAAAAGTAAATGATAATAAACACTATAATCATGAGCAGTAATATCGTTGCTGCTGCTGCAGACGTATGCTCATTAAAAAAATCACGATATTCGGAATAAGCATAGGTCCCAATGACTGGGGTGTGGCGTCCAGCCAACACAAGCGGTAACTCAAAGATTCGGAACGCGTCAATGGCACGCAGAATCAAGGCCATTGTAATCGCTGGTTTTAATAAGGGCAGAGTGATATACCAAAAGTTCTGCCACGTGGTGGCACCGTCGATAGCTGATGCTTCATAAACATCCTCAGAAATACTCTCTAACCCCGATAAAAGTAATAAAATGACGATGGGAAGCACTTTCCACATATCAGCAAAAATGATCATGAATAATGTTTTGAATCCACCTTCATTCCAAATGATGGGGGCTTCAATGATGTTGAAACGTTGTAGGAATAAATTAAAGTACCCGTTTGTGGAGAAGACGTAAAGCATGATGACCCCTGCCACGATGGTGGGAACCCCCATGGGAATTAACATTACGGTTCGGAAAAAACCCCGTCCTTTAAAGGCTCGTTTTAACAACAGAGCGATAGATAACGCAACCGATAATTGTAGCGCTAACCCCACAATGGTAATGACGATGGTGTTTGAGAAGGCTTTCTTAAAACCCTGCTGACTCATAATATAAACATAATTACTTAAGTCATAGGTATTTGTGCTTGCATTAACAAAGCTGAGCCGAATGGTCTCTAAAACCGGTACGAGCGAAAACCCCAATATGTATAAGACCAATGGCAACACCATGACGATTTCAAGCCTATATCGTTTAACCCAAGCCACTGTATCCCCCCCTTGCTCAATTTAACATGTTTTATTTTTGAAAAGGTTTTCAAAAGGTTGCCCTAAAATTTTACCAACATTCTGATATTAATGTTTGGTCGTTGTACCATCAATAGCACAAATTAAAACTTTGTAGGAGAGTCAAGGCACTAGGGTGCCTTGACTGAATCCCTTATCACCAACTGATGTGGTAAATAGGTTCTTAACTCATCGACCTCCCCTTTCGAAAGGAGCATCTCTAGCTTATTAACAGCCTCGTAACCTATAGCATGAAGAGGCTGTGACACTGTCGTCAATTTAGGGATGCACACGTGAGCTAGTCTCGTATTATCATAGCCCATTACAGACACATCCTCTGGCACGTTTATGCCTATAGAATCTAGATATGAAATTGCGCCTAACGCCATCTCATCACTTGCACATAAGACGGCACTGAGCTTATCATTGAGTTGATAAAGTTCCTCCATAGCCTCGTAGCCATCTTCATACCGGTAATGACCATATACGACGTTTCTTTCAACAGAGTGTGGTAGATCGTGCATACGCATCGCCCTTAGAAATCCCTGCATTCTTGGAAGCCCTGCTATGGGGTCATGGGAAGGACCGCTAATCATACCAATATGTCGGTGTCCCATCTTAATCAGATACGCTGTGGCATCATAACTTGCGGGCTCATCATTCACTTTAACCGACGGTAACTCGTAATCATGAGAATGTGTTGCGGCGAGCACCACAGGGATCTGAAGTTCCTTTAACAGTTCATAGTAGTCAGGATAGACCGGCTCGCTTGTAAATATCATTCCATCTACCTGTTTCTCTTTTAAAATCTTGAAGTAGGACATCATACGTTCTTTGTTAAGATCCGTATTGCAAATGACGAGATTCTGGCCCGTTTCGTGTGCAGCATCCTCCATTCCCCTAAACACTTCAGCGAAAACGAGATTTGATACGTCCGGTATTAAGACGCCTAACGAGTGGGTACGCTTTTGAATGAGGCCACGGGCTAGTGCATTAGGGTGGTATCCTAGCGTTTCAATCACTTTTAGCACCTTTTCCCGCTTTGTCTCAGTCACTAGCTCAGGGGTATTTAACACCCTTGATACGGTGCTAATAGACACACCAGATCGTTTAGCAACATCTTTTATTGTAGGTTTCATCTCCTGACTCCTTACATGATTAAACATTATTAAAGGTTATGCGCAAAAATAAGATCGTGTTGTAGTGTTTATAAAGTTAGCTGAATAATTGAAGAGATTAGTAGAAACATATCATTTATGCGGGTTCTTGACATGAGGTGTATAGATTTAATCATTCAGAGTCATCTTGTGAGGAAAAAGCTTGCTGTATTCGTAGGTGATTATGCTATAATATGAAAAGGTTTTCAGTAATATAATAGCGCTTTCTATTTCTTCGGTCAACTGTTTAGTTTGATTTAAAATATAAAAACTTACTTATATTATTTAATAGATGTGTTCATAGAGATTTTTGAGTTATTTTATTTTTTTGTTTTGTTATTTTTTACATTTATATGTTGACAGATGATAGTGACAATCATAAGGGAGGCATCAGTATGAAACGTACGTGGTGGAAGGAATCTGTGGTATATCAAGTTTATTGGCGGAGTTTTAAAGATACGACAGGGAACGGCTATGGGGATTTGCAAGGTGTCCTTGAGAAACTGGATTACATAAAAGATTTAGGGGTAGATATCATTTGGCTCAACCCCATTTACGAATCACCGGACAAAGACAACGGGTATGATATATCCGATTATCGTAAGGTGATGGACAAAGCTGGTGATATGCAAACGTGGGAAACACTTCTAGAAGAGATTCATCGTAAGGGTATGAAATTAATCATGGACCTCGTGGTCAACCATACTTCTGACCAGCATCCATGGTTCTTGGAATCCCGTTCATCCCTAGACAATCCAAAACGTGATTGGTATATATGGCAAGATCCAAAAGAAGATGGTCAGCCCCCTAGCAACTGGCAATCTTATTTTACGCCTTCAACATGGACATATGATGAGCAAACGAAACAATATTACTTTCACTCTTTTGCTGTGGAGCAGCCCGATCTAAACTGGAAGAATCCTGAAGTCAGACATGCCATCTACGACATGATGCGCTTTTGGCTAGATAAAGGGATTGACGGCTTTCGAATGGATGTTATTAATTTACTAGCAAAAATCGATGGTTTCCCGGATGTGGATGAACCTGAAGATCGGCGTTATCTAGGCAATAATCCCGGGATACATGATTACCTGCAAGAAATGCATCGGGAAGTGCTGCAGCACTATGATGTGATGACCGTGGGTGAGATTCCTTTTGTTACGCCGGAGGATGGGGTCAAGTATGTAGGAGAGGATCGTAACGAGTTAGATACTTTGTTTCACTTTGAAGTGGCTGATGATATGCCCACATGGGATATGCTTCGCTTCAAGGACATTCAAAAGAAATGGTATGAAGGCCTCAAGGGGTGTGGATGGAACTCTCAATTTCTCAATAACCATGATCACACCCGCCAAGTCACTCGTTATGGAAATGATGGTGAGTATCGAGTAGAATCGGCAAAGCTACTCGGGACAATGGTTCACACGCTTCCCGGTATGCCGTACATTTATCAAGGGGAAGAAATCGGAATGACCGGTGTTCGATTCGATTCCATTAACGATTATCAGGATATTATGATGAAAAACAAATACCATGAGGAAGTGAACAGGGGGCGTAACCCGAACGAGGTGTTAGAAGCACTTATCCCCTTAAGTAGGGATAATTCAAGAACCCCAATGCAGTGGAATGATACTGAGAATGCGGGCTTTACCACAGGAAAACCATGGATGAACATCAATCCAAATTATAAAAAGATCAATGTTGAGCAAGCCCAAAACGATCCAAATTCCGTGTATTACTATTACAAAACATTGATTGCCTTAAGGAAAAAGCATGACGTCATGGTCTATGGCGATTACAAGGATTGGAGTGAGGATGATCCTAACGTGTATGCCTATACCCGCTCACGCCACGGGGTGACTTGGCTGATCGTCTTAAACCATTCAGATGAATTATGTGAGTATCAACTTCCTTCAGAGCTTCAGAAGCCTCGCTCGTTAATTTTAGGAAATTATGCTAAAGAAGCTGAGTGTGAAGATGGAGAGCGACTCACCCTTCGGCCTCACGAAGCTAGAATTTACAATATTCTACTTCATAGTTAGGTTCCAGGTGAGATAAAGAAAGGGCTAGCTGCACAATTTTAAGATATAGACGTAAGCATAGTGTTTTTCAAAAAAATGGGGATACTCGATATCTGTACATGAGATACTGAACTAGATCGTTCGACGCATCATCAGTTTAAATAAAAAACCGTATCACGTTAATGATACGGTTTGAACATTCATTTGATCAAATCATTTATTTGTTTCATACGTCTTACAGATGCTGTTCAACCTTCTCTACTAGCGCTTCCTTTGGTTGCCCTGCGCCAACAATTTTATCCACTACTTCACTATTTTTTAGTACCAATAAAGTAGGTATACTCATAATCCCGAACTCGGAAGCCGTTTCAGGATTATCGTCCACATTGACCTTGACGATTTTAAGTTTGTCACCTAATTCTTGATCTATTTCTTCAAGCATTGGTGCAATCATACGGCAAGGGCCACACCATGGTGCCCAGAAATCGACGAGAACTGTACCATTTTCAACCTCTGATTTGAAACTCTGATCTGATGCCTCTATAAGTGCCATAGCACAATAGCCTCCTCTTCACATCCACTTATGTGTGATGGTGATGAATCAAATTATATCACTGTACCACATTTATTTCCAAGGGGATGCTCAATTATGATGAGTGGGCTAATACTTTTTTGAACTCTTCAGTCAAAAGTGGAACGACTTCAAACAGATCGCCGACAATCCCGTAATCAGCCACTTTAAAGATCTCTGCCTCTGGGTCTTTATTGATAGCGACAATGACCTTAGAGTTTGACATCCCCGCTAAGTGCTGAATGGCTCCTGATATCCCACAAGCGATATACAAATCTGGGGTTACGACCTTCCCTGTTTGGCCAATTTGTAGTGCATAATCACAATATTCAGCATCACATGCGCCTCTGGAAGCACCAACAGCGGCACCTAGTACTTCTGCCAATTCTTCGAGTGGCTTAAAGCCATCAGCGCTCTTGACACCTCGACCGCCGGAGACGATGACACGGGCTTCAGACAAATCTACACCGCCACTCGTTTGTTTGACAACTTCTTTCACCACTGTACGTAAATCTTTCACCTCGACTGTTAACTCATTAACGAAAGCAGCACGGGATTCATCAGCCTCAAGTGCGGTGATATTATTAGGTCTGATGGTGGCAACTATAGTGCCAGACGTGATTTTCTTTTTAGCAAAAGCTTTACCGGAATAAATAGGACGTGTGAATACGGGCTCATCATCTTCTATATCTACAGCGGTGCAATCAGCAATCAGTCCCCAGTCTTTCTTAGCCGCTATCCGAGGGGCTAAATCCTTGCCTATAGAAGTATGCCCCAAGAGTATGGCGTCTGGTTTAACATGATCAATGACTTGCAGGAGCCCTTGCGTATATCCATCCGTTGTATAGGTGTCTAGTTGATCGTGCTTTACGGTTATGACCTCATCCGCTCCATGATGTGTCAAGACTGTACTATACTGATCCACTTTTGATCCAAATACAGATACAAGCACTTTCCCACCATGGCTTATCTTTTGAGCAGCTGCGATTGCTTCTAGTGTGACGTTTCTTAATTGTCCGTCTTTTTCTTCAGCTAATAGTAATACTGTTCTACTCATGGCTATTCTCCTCCTTTATAGCACTTTCGCTTCGTGACTTAAAAGTTCAACCAGTTCCTTCACTTTCTCTTCCGTTTCACCTTCTAAGATACGGCCTGCCTCTTTCTTTGGCGGTAAAGATAATGAGACAACCTCTGTTTTGGATGACAGATCATCTGGTAGACTGACATCCTCAGATGTGATCCGTTCCAGTGGTTTCTTTTTAGCCTTCATGATGCCAGGCAATGAAGGATATCTCGGTTCGTTCAGTCCCTGTTGAGCAGTGAAGAGTGCAGGAAGTGTTGTTTCAATGACTTCAAGATCTCCTTCTACATCTTTTTCAGCAATCGCTTTAGTCCCCTCTACCGTGAGTTTCGTAATGGTTGTCACCTGTGGGATGTCTAGTAATTCAGCTACCCTCGGCGCCACTTGTCCTGCACCATTATCAACGGAGACGTTACCTCCCAGGATGATGTCATACGATTCACGTTTAGCGACTTCTGCAATGACATGAGAGACCTTAAATTCATCTCCAAATAGCGCTTCGTCCCCTATTAAAATGCCCTTGTCTGCTCCCATCGCTAAGGCTGTTCTTAACTCTTTTTCCCCATCCTCTGGGCCCAAAGATAGAACGGTGACTTCCCCACCGTGGTCATCTCTCAACTTGATCGCTTCTTCTATGGCATACTCATCATATGGGTTAATGATGAATTCTACGCTTTCTTCACTTATTTGATTATCTTCGATTACTATTTTCTCTTCGGTATCGAATGTACGCTTCATGAGTACTAAAATATTCATGACTTTCCCTCCTTAACGGATTACATTAATGGATTACATTACGGTTTACTCTAAAGGTATATGATAAAACGAGTGTTTCATGCTGATGAGCTTTTCCTCTCTCCCAACTGAGCGCTTAGTCAGTTTAAGCGTATGCAAAAGATAATAAATGAGTGAGCATTCATTCAGTTTTTATAAAAAGAGTCAATTAAAAAAGAGCTAGGTCATATTGTAAGCGTTCTAAAATTTATTAAAGGATCAATGATCCCCGTGCAAATTAACGATCCTTAAATTGAGGTTTTCTTTTTTCTAAGAACGCCTGAATGCCTTCTTGAGCATCTTCGGTCATGAAAATATCCCCGAAGAGGGCGGCTTCCTTCTCAGAACCAGATTGCTGTCCATCTTGTTCTCCAACTTGAACAGCGTCAAGCGCATACCGTAGTGATATGGCCCCTTTCTGAGCTACTTTTGCTGCGAAATGCTTTGTCTCTGTTAACAGAGAATCCTGATCATACACTCTATCAACAAGGCCTAATCTGTGCGCTTCGTCGCCCGTTATAGGATCACTTGTAAAAAGCAGCTCCAACGCTTTGGATTTGCCAATAAGCTGCGGTAGACGTTGTGTACCAGCAAATCCAGGTATTAGACCTAGATTAAGTTCAGGTAACCCTAATTTGGCTTCGGGCGTGGAAAACCGAAGGTGACAGGCCATCGCTAACTCTAATCCTCCCCCTAGGGCAGCACCATGAATGGCGGCAATAATCGGCTTTGGAAACGCTTCCATTCTGTTGAACACATCTTGACCGACCTGCGCGATACGTGTGCCTTGTTCGGCTTTTTCTACAGCGGTAAATTCTTTAATGTCTGCCCCTGCAGCAAAAAATTTCCCTTGACCAGTAATCAACAAGACTTTTACCTGATCATCTTGTTCTAGTTCATTAAGTGCGGCTGTCAAATCTTCAAATGTCGTTTGACCTAAAGCATTCGCAGGAGGGTGGTTAATGTATAAAATGGCTATTGATTGTTCAACATCACGTTCGATTTGAATCGTGGACATCTCTCTACCTCCTTTACTCTCAATCTGTGTCTATACTTAGTGCTACTTATTCTATTATAAATAAAAATCTCCTGTTTGTGGGTATAATTTCACATATTTTTCATAAAAAACTGAAAAAGAGCCGATTTACGGCTCTTAGAGACTAAAGAAAGCACCCTCTTTAGTCGTTGCTCACCCTCTTGTTTTCCTCCTCTCTTAATGCCCTTCTTAAAATTTTACCGACCATCGATTTTGGTAATTCATCTCTAAATTCATAAATACGAGGAGCCTTATAGGAAGCGAGTTTTTTTCGACAGAATTGATTAAGTTCCTCTTCTGTGACCTCTACGTTATCCTTCTTAACGATAAAGGCTTTAACAGTCTCGCCCCGGTAATCATCTGGGACGCCAATAACCACACACTCTACAACGGCAGGATGTTCATATAGCACCTCCTCAATATCCCTAGGGTAAATATTAAAACCGCCAGCGATAATCATATCCTTTTTACGATCAACGATATAAAAGTAACCTCTTTCGTCCATATAGCCCACATCACCCGTTAAGAACCAACCGTCTTCTATCATGACGTCTTTTGTTTCGTCGGGTCTCTTCCAATAGCCTTTCATCACTTGCGGCCCTCTGATGGCAATCTCACCAATTTCTCCAGCGGGTAATGCGTCCGGATGTAGATGTGTGGCGTTAGATTCGGTATGTTCTTGATTTTGTCTCTCTACTTGATTCCGTTTATCTACTTGATGTTGGCTATCTAAAGGAAGTATTGTGGCTTCCGTATCAGGCCAAGGTATACCAATACTGCCGACCACATTATCTCCCTGTATAAGATTAGCGTGTGTCACAGGGGAGGTTTCCGTTAAACCGTACCCTTCAACTAATTTACCACCCGTGACTTTTTCGAATCTCTGTTGAATTTCAACGGGAAGAGGGGCAGAGCCACTGATACACGCCTTGATTGAGGATAAGTCATAATCTGACACATGCGGATCATTCAGTAACCCAATATAGATGGTGGGAGCCCCCGGGAACAAGGTAGGCTTTTCTTTGTGTATCGTCTTAAGTACTTCTTTTGATTCAAACTTTGGTACTAGAATCATGGTCGCCGCTAGCATGACAGAGAAATTCATGACGACCGTCATGCCGTACACGTGGAAAAAGGGGACTACCCCCATCGTGCGCTCTGTACCATACTTAGAGGTCGACAGCCATTTGCAGCACTGGTACGTGTTGACGACAAGGTTACGGTGTGTGAGCATCACCCCTTTAGGATGACCGGTGGTCCCGCCTGTATACTGTAATACAGCAATATCGTCGGGGGTTCTACTCGCTTTGATATCAGATGGTTTATTATGTCTTTTGATCAGGGATAAAAATGGACGAACGTTGCCTTTAAATGCAATATCCACCTTTAACCCTTGTTTTCTCTGAACTAGGGGGTATAGTACATTTTTAGGAAAGGGTAGGTAATCTTTGATACTGGTGATAATGATATTTTTCAGTTCACAGTCAGCTTGAACTTTGGCAATTCTAGGATAGACGAGGTCTAACCCAATAATCGTTTTTGCTCCCGAATCTTGCAGTTGATACTTCAATTCACGCTCCACATATAACGGATTAGTCTGGACCACGATGCCTCCCGCTAGTAAGACACCATAATAGCTAATGACCGCTTGGGGACAGTTTGGTAACATAATAGAGACCCTGTCGCCCTCTGATACGCCTAGTGCTCTAAGAGAGGCGGCAAAAGCGTGTGCCTCATGATATAACTGCCTGAAAGTGATCCCTTTACCCAGAAAGCGTATGGCGATACGATTTGGTTTTTTATGGTAGGCTTCTTCAAGAAGATCCTGTAAGCAAACTTCCGGGTAGTCTAACGTTGTTGGTATGTCGTGGGGGTAATGTTCGTGCCAACGCAACTGTTTTTGACTCATCACTCACGTCCTCCCCTTTCTCTCATTCCATTACTAGCCCCTTAGTTATATATAGTCAGCCCAAGTAGAAAACAGAAGCCCCTTTTTATCGGTCAGTGTTAAAAATTTCGGAACTTACTGTTTTTGGAATTTAGGAGAAACTTTTTTCCCTTATCCAGCGTCTAATATCGTAGATTCAAAGATTAATAGACTGATAGAAATGGGAGAGATGATGAATGAGAACACCGAAGAGCTTTCAGACATGTATCGTGCTGCTCATCGCCTTCAGTATGGTATTTGCTTACATGCCAGCTAGCGCAGTGATTGCAGCATCTGACAGCATCAAATTACAAAGTGATCGTACACTATCACACGGTGCCACACACGAGGTTTATAGTAAAGAGATTGACGGCCAATCCGTCCATTTTGATGTGGTGCGAGTGGACCTCACACATGATTACATACGTGTCGCACCTATGTATGGGGACGAGATAAGTAGTCGTGAGCGTGTCACATCGATGACAAACAAAGAAGACGCCGTTGCAGGCATTAATGCGAGTTTCTTTAACATGCAAAATGAAGGAGGTACGTTTGGTGCCGTTGTACGTGATGGAGAGCTTATTTCAAGTCCAGCAGACGTAGACGGTTGGAACACGTTTGCCATTTTACAAAACCGTGAAGCTATTATTCGAGAGCTTGGGTTCACGGGAGAAATCGTCGCACCAACGGGAAATACTTTTCCACTCACTGGTCTAAACAAAACTGAATATTGGTCACCAGACTCCCCGGCTAGTAACTACTCTGGCACGGTCCATATGTTCACATCCGAATGGGGAAGCGAAAGTCGTGGTGCGATTGAAGGCTACGATGAACTAGTAGAAGTAGAGGTGACTCAGGGTGTTGTCTCCGATATACGCTTAAATACGAGTCGTACTATTCCAGAAGATGGTTACGTTTTAATGGGACACGGACAAGGTAGCACCTTCTTACAGGAGAATTTGGATATCGGTGATACTGTTGATCTGCAATACAACCTGACACCTGAAAACCTTGATATCAACCAAGCCGTCGGTGCTAACTTCTTACTAGTAGAGAACGGACAAGTTGTACCCGCAATGCCTGAAGACAGTGCATTACAAGGTAAGAATTCAAGATCTGCTCTAGGTGTAACACAAGACGGACAAACCTTGTTCATGGTTTCCGTGGACCGTAGTGATGTGAACCCTGGTGTGACATTAGAACAGTTAGCATCATTCCTCGTTGACCTGGGGAGTCACAGAGCGGTAAACTTAGATGGTGGTGGCTCTACATCACTTGCGATTAAGCAACCCGGTCACCTTCAATCAACGAGAGTTAATACAACGTCTTGGGAACGTAGTGTTGCAGATGCGTTAGGCATTTTTAACACGGCTCCTAAAAGTACTGCTAAAGAATTGCAAGTTAGCGGTCCAGAGGTCGCTTTACTTAATGAAAGTACGACATTCCAATTCAATGGCTATGATCTAAACTATCATCCTTTCTCACCGGAAGAAGTCAATTGGACTGTTAAGGATGGAACAGGACAAGTAAACGGAAAAAGTGTGCAGTGGCAGGAGCCAGGTGAGACCTTCATACAGGTCGAAAAGGACGGTGTGACAGCCAGCCACTCACTTCTCGTGATTGGTCCTGAACAGATCGCTGACATCAATGTTGCACCGGAAGATATCCTCATGTTCCCAGGGCAGCAACAAGATTTAGACGTTCAAATTGTATTGAACAATGGAAAAACTTATACATTTGCTGCTAATCAGTTAGAGTGGAATACGAACGGATTGGGAACGATGGATGGGTATTCTTTTACAGGTGATTCTAGTCCTGGTGAAGGTACTATAGATATTTCTATTGTGGGTAAAACGAAACAGATTCCTGTCATCATCGGATACACGTTTAGAGATATTCAGAATCACTGGGCTAAGGAGAGCATCGAGTATCTAACCGAAAAAGGCTATGCGAGCGGGTTAACAGCTAGCGAATTTGGCCCGAACCGAGACCTTACGAGAGCAGAGCTCATCGTCTTTTTATCGCGCGTAATGGAATGGAATATCGCAGAAACGGAGCAAATAGTTGAGTTAGATGAGGACGTTCCTCCTTATGCGGAGGCTGCTATCAAATACGCTGTTCACCATGATATTATCCAAGGTGACCATAACGGAAATATACACGCTTATAACCCTATTTCTCGCATGGAGATGGCCACCATTCTAGAACGTATTCTTTCATCCCAAGAAACGCCTCCGGAGGAAAAGCAACAAACACCTATAGAACAGGTATATTCAGACTGGGATGAAGTCCCTGAGTGGGCACAAGAACCCGTCCAATATGTCACTGATCGCCAGATATTCGGTGGCGCAGACGGTCAATTCAAGCCCCGACACAACATCACGCGTGCTGAAGTTGTCACTGTGTTAGTCAGAGCTTTTTTCGGGGATGATTCAAAAGAAGAAACAATGAGCGGTGAAAATGACGAAACAACCCAAGAAGAAAATGATGAAACAACTCAATAAGATAATGAAGACACTGAATTAGAGTCAGCTGAGACTGACCGATTGCAAATAATGTAAGATATGTAACCAAAAAACGAAGCACCTAGATATAGAAGGAGTTCCTATGAAAAAGTTTTTAGTGATGTCATTAGCATGTCTTTTACTCATTCCAGCCACCATTTTTGGTGGCTGGAAAGTCATTGAATGGAAAGCATTGCATGACCTTAGTGGTCAAAATATCAATGTACAGCCCTACGAAAAGAACATAACTGAAAAAACGTACGATGTGATTGTGGTTGGCGGTGAACCTGAAGGCGTGGCTGCTGCTGTCTCTGCAGCAAGAAACGGGTCAAAAACCCTCTTAATTGAACACAGAGATGGATTAGGTGGCTTGATGACTTACGGCATGCTCAATTTTATTGAC
This sequence comes from Caldalkalibacillus salinus, assembly GCF_016745835.1. NCBI lineage: Bacteria > Bacillati > Bacillota > Bacilli > Caryophanales > Bacillaceae > Caldalkalibacillus > Caldalkalibacillus salinus. The sequence goes on from NZ_JAERVL010000015.1 coordinate 176,771, forward strand.
TATGATCAAGATAAAAACGGAGATATAGCCAATGCGGGCATTTTCAAAGAGTGGCACCAACTCGTTGGAGAAAAGGATGTCTTTGATATTGAAGTTGCAAAAGACGCTTTTCTATATTTAGTCCAACAAGAAGAGAACTTGACCCTGTCTTTAAACACTAAACTGAAAGACGTAAAATTGGCAGGTGACGGGAACCGTCTTGAAGGAGTTATAGTAGAAGACGAGAACGGCGAACACACTTATACAGCCCGTCGGTTTATTGACGCTACTCAAGATGCGGACTTGGCTGTCCTAGCCGGTGCCCCGTATTTTGTAGGGGGAGCTGATATAGGTGTAGAAGATAGAAAAATGGCTGTCACACTGATGATTCACCTTGACAATATCAGTTGGGAAGGGGTGGCTTACGCTGTGGCCACTAGTCAGTTTGGCCCAGCTAAAATGAACCCTGTTGCCGCATGGGGATTTGTTGATCTCCACCACATGTACACCCCTAAAGAGCCAGGGACACGTTTACGTGGCTTGAATATTGCCAGACAAAGTGATCGCTCGGTCTATATTAATGCTTTACATATATTTGATGTTGACGGTTTAGATTCAGCCTCCAAAGCAGAAGGTATTGAACGTGCTAAACGCGAAACTGAGCATATTGTTGACTACCTCAGAGCAGAATTCCCAGGGTTTAAGAACGCAACCATCGCTAGCTACCCGGATGAATTATATGTTAGAGAAACACGACATATTCTCGCAGAGTACCAGCTCCCTATTACTGATGTTTGGGAAAATAAAGATCATTGGGATCGTATCGGCTTTGGCGCTTATCCCGTGGATATCCAAGCAACGTCTGTAAATGACTACGGTTATATTGTGACAGACCCTATACAATATGCGATTCCTTTTCGCTCCTTAGTCCCCCTTGATGTTGATGGGTTGCTTGTGGCTAGTAAGGCTTCAGGTTATTCCTCCTTAGCTGCCGGGAGTGCAAGAATTATACCGACAGGCATGACTGCCGCTGAAGCTGCAGGGGTTGCTGCTAGTCTATCGCTAGAACAAGACATCTCGTTTAGAGACATGATGGATGAGGAAAAACTGATACAAAAACTACAGAAAACACTACAAGAGCAGGGTGCCCTTGTTTATCCTTACTCTATTGATTATGCTTATAAGGGAGAATGGTACTATCCAAGCATTCAAACGATGTTGATGTACGGCCTTATTTCGGGTGGTCACGACAATGACCTTCGTGTAGATGAACCTATGAGTGAACTGGCGTTTGTCAACCTCATCACAAACGGGTTTCAACGTATTAACTCAGATTTGTACCGTCAACATGAACGGGGTTTAAGTGATATACACTTAATGGCACAGAAAGATCAAACACCAATTACGAGAGATCAATTTGCACGTTTCCTGCTCACTGTTCAGGGTCACTCTAGAGAGGGTGATGCGTGGCAACGTGTCATGGATCAACCAGATGTGTTGGACACGACCATCATCGATCGTCTTGATGAAAACCGTGAAATAACACGCAAAGAAGGTTATTATTTGCTAGCCCGTATCTTTGACCTACTCGAGAACGAAAGCTTCCCTACGAACCATACTGAATGACTCATGTAAAGGATGTCGCCCATGTTAAAAAAGATTCTTTGGTTACTCGTCATCATATCTATTCTCGCTTCTATTCCACTTGTTATTGATCGTTACCAAGGTGAAACCTCTACTAAAAGGGTAGAGGTTGTAGTCGATTATGATAAAGTATCACGTATGAGTATGAGGTCTCCCATTGATATCACCCCTCAAGACATACTCACGCAGCTATCAGAGGCGGGCGTTAATTCGGTCGCCGTGTTTGAGAATACTGTGGGAGATCTTATTGATCGTGGCATCATACAACTCTACACAACGAACCACCTGAATTTATTTTCTGAATACAGCGATTTACCACAGGATCAAACCCTTGCTTTATTCTCCACTCACTTAAGTGATGAAGAGATTGAGACCTACGAAGCGTTATTCCTAGAAGCGATCCCAGATGTGGCTCAAAGCTACGAATGGGATGGTCGACCGGCCGTGATGATTGATAAACCGGCAAATAACATCAGGAACACTGTTCTTGGCTTTGATTTTGACCAGTTACAAACCCTTCAAAACCAAGGCTTCCACGTGATTGCACGTATTAAAACGAGCCGTGAGTGGAACGAGGATTTTCTAGAGTATCAGTTCAAAAAACTGAGTGAGCTTGGTATACATACTACAATCTTTGATGGAAGAGATGTCCTAGGCTACCCTGAAAAGGAAAAAATGGCGCAAGTGGCCGATTGGATGAAAGAGTACCAGTTAAAATTCATCACGATAGAATTCCATGAACAAGACGGGGCTCATACGCTAAGCGAATACACTGATCACCAAATCATACGTTTATTAAGTGTCACGGACCAAATGATGAATGAGGACGAAGTGAGTACAATTTCAAATATGCTCACTTTAGGGATTGAGGAACGCAATGTACGAATGGTTTATCTTAATCTCCCTGTCTCACAACCTCATCAACCTCATACCGATTTAGAGACCATACTGCAAAAAGCGAATGAAGTTGTCTATTTTACGCTAGAAAGCATTCGACAGAATGGGTATGAGTTGGGGTACGCCGCCCCTTTTACCATTTTTGAAGTCAAGGGACAAGCATGGCACAGACTAATCATGATTATAGGCGCTTTGGCACTCGCAAGTTTATATGCATACAAACTGCGCCCTAAGCTCGCTTATCTACCTATTCCTTTAGGCCTGCTTGTGTTTGTGTTAGGACAAGTGACTGACCGTTCTATGTTGATTTATCAAGGTTTCGCCTTAGTGGCTGCCTTCATAGCCCCAACAATAGCCACAATATATATCATTGAGTTCTTACAAAAACGTCAATCACTCCAAAAATACCCTACTCTTGTCAGTATTGGGTTGTTCATCGTGGCTGGCATCATTAGTTTATACGGGGCATTAGTGGTTGTATCACTCCTTAACCACCTCTCATTCATTAAATATATGACACAATTCAGAGGAGTTAAAACCTTACACCTTGCACCTTTTATCTTACTGACCCTTTATTTCCTAGCACAATTCCGTATCGTGGACCTGTATGACCGAGTGAAATATGTGCTACAGTACACGATTCAAGTGAAACATGTGTTGACCGTAGCAGCCATTTTGTTCGGGGTTGTCTATTATGTCTCACGTTCTGGTAACGAAGGTGTTGTCTTACCATTTGAGCTTGAGTTTAGACAATTATTGAATGATCTTCTGGGCGTAAGACCACGTACAAAGGAATTATTACTAGGGCATCCGCTGTTCATATTGGCTAGTTACTTTGTTCTAAAGTATCGTAAGGGCGTTGTCCTTTTCTTCGTCGGTATCATTGGTCAGATCTCAATGGTCAGCACGTTCACCCACCTACATACGCCGTTACTCGTATCGCTGCAACGTACAGTGTACGGTATGATCGGTGGTATCATGACAGGTCTACTCCTTATTTTATTGTGGCGTATACTAAACAGCTTGTGGAACAAAAGGGAGCGTTTATTAGATGGAGGATAATAAGATTAAAATTATGCTATCAGGCTACTTCGGTTATGATAACGCAGGGGACGAAGCGATCCTCTCGTCAGTCATACAAGCCATTAGGACCGTAGCAGAAGAACCCGTGACTTTTGTTGTCCTTTCTGGCAACCCTGAGCAAACAGAAAACGTTCATCGCGTTAAAGCGATTCACCGTACTGACTTAAAAACCATTTGGGCTGAATTGAAGGACACCGCCATCTTCATCAGTGGTGGTGGTAGTTTACTACAAGATAAAACAAGCCCAAGGACGATACCTTACTATCTGGCTATGATTCACTTAGCCCAACTTGCTCATGTGCCGGTTGCAGTCTACGCTCAAGGCATAGGACCAGTGCAACGCAAAATATTTCATAAGTGGATTGCAACGACATTAAAACGTGTGCAGTACATCTCTGTTCGCGACCCAAAGTCAAAGGCGTTGTTGGTGGATTGGAAACTCCCTGAACAAAAGGTGGCACAGGTCGTCGATCCCGTGCTCCTCATGTCCACTGATGGCATAGAGTCTGCGACGAGGTTATTAGCACGAGAGAATATTACCTTAAACGCGCCTCCAATCATGTTCTCTATCAGACAATGGGCGGAGGGCGATCAAGACTTGAAAGTGGTGGCGCAAACGTGTGATGCCCTTATTGAACAAGGGGAAGAAGTCCTTATGGTGCCGATGCACTACCCTGAAGACGCCCAGGTGGCTTGTGAAATATTATCTTATATGAATCATAGGGCGCACATCTTACAGGAGCCGTATACACCACAAGAACTCTCGCAAATCGTGTCTGCCGGAAAATTGATGGTTGGTATGAGACTACACGCTTTAATATTTGCAACCGCTCAAGATGTCCCTTGTTTAGGTCTCTCCTATGATCCTAAAATAGATGCGTTCATGAACATGTTAGGTCAAGATCCAATAGCCCGTGCAGGTCATTTGGCCCATCCCGCTTTATTAGAAGCGATTGAAGAGGCAATAGATGGGCTTCCTGACTTAGAACAAAAGACACAGGCTAAAGCGAAACAATTGAGAGATCAAGCGCTGATACCGGCTAAACAGGTTGTTAAGATGCTAAACTCTCATTCAGTAAAATAACGTGTGTAGTGAGCGTTGTGATCAACTGTGCGTAGTGGACGATCATACCTCATGATATGTACATGCGAATAAAAAAAGCGCTACAGTGGGTTTGCCACTTTAGCGCTCTTTTATCTTCTAATAGGCTAAGTGAAATACAGCAGGTACAGTGCGCCTGCTAACATGAAAACAACACTTAACACCATCAACACTTTCCATAGCGTTTCCAATCTTTGTTCCCCCCACTCAAGCTACAATACTGACGCCCACAGTTGTAACAGACACCTTCATTTACTTTCTACCTTTTGACCTTTAGATCTACAGATCAAGCATCACAGTCTTCCTCAGTTAGGCAAGAGGGCTCTTATGCTCTTATATAACACTTATGCTGGCCCCTATAACGTAGGATAGGCCGATAGAAATAAAGGCGGCCAAGAGTGCCACAGCGATGTTGCCCTTTTCTATCTGTTCATCAACCTTGAAACTAGGGGTTGCAAACTCAAAGATAAAATAAGCGAAGAGTAGTATAGTAAAACCAAACACGCCCCAGATCATCATTTGCCATAACGTGTCATGGTGCAGGATAGAAAACCGAAAGACGTTCGCAATACCAAGTATTTTTCCCCCAGTGGCTAAAGCCACCGCAAAATTGCCTTTCTTAATCTCTTCCCAGTTCTTATATTTGGTCACCAGTTCAAAGATAGCCAAAAAGACAAATATCGCTAAAAAGGCGACACTTGCATTCGCGATCACCATAACATAATGGTTCTGTAATAACTCATTCATCTTCTCCACCTCATCCCAGGTCAGTGTCCGCTTTAACTTTTAAGTGAGTTCTGCTACAGTGACGCCACTGCCTCCTTCGCCTGCACCACCTAGACGAATGTTTTTTACCCGCTTATGCTTGCGTAGGAAGTCTTGTACGCCTTTGCGCAGTTGGCCAGTCCCTTTTCCATGTATGACGTAGACCTGTTGGTAACCACTTAAAAGCGCCTGGTCTAAATATCGATCCACTTGTAGTATCGCTTCATCTGTCGTTTGTCCTCTCAAGTCCACCTCCATCTTAGCCGGTTCATTCGCTGTCTTCACGGTCGGTCTTGGTGCGACTTTCGGCTGTTGTTCACGGTGGACCTTTTCCATTTGGTCTGTTGCGACCTTCATTTTCATAATACCGATTTGGACTAAAAATTCTTTATCTGACGCTTTCTCTACGATGTGGCCTTTTTGACCGAACGTATGCACATACACTTCGTCTCCCGCCCGGAAGGATTGCGCCCCCTTCTTCTTGGCTTTGTTGGTCTTTGCAGGCTTAGACTTTCTTTCCGTGGTTTCTTTGAGGTCATCTAATTGTTTCTTGGCATCGATGAGAACATGTTCTTTGACTGTCTCATCCTTAGACGCCTTATCTCTCAGGGTTTGAATAATCTCGTCCGCTTCTTGCATGCGCTTCGTGAAATACTCATTCGCTTTCTTCTCCGCTTCCTCAATGCGATGCTGTTTCTCGCTTTCAAGCTTTTCTTCTTTTTGTTGTAATTCATGTCTTAATTTTTGTACCTCTTGTTTGTAACGATCCGCCTCTGTACGATCTTTTTCCGCCTGTTTGCGATTTTCTTCTAGTGATGCGATCATGGCTTCTACCCTTGTGTCGTCCTCTCCTAGCTGGCCTTGGGCTTGTTTAATGATATCATCGGATAACCCGAGTCTATGGGCGATGGAGAAAGCATTACTCTTGCCGGGCACACCGACTAGCAACCGATAAGTCGGACGTAAGGTTTCGACGTCAAATTCTACACTCGCGTTCATGACACCTTCCTTGGAGTACGCGTACGCCTTTAATTCACTGTAGTGTGTTGTCGCGACCACACGTGCCCCTCTATTATAAACATCATCAAGGATGGCCATGGCAAGTGCTGCACCTTCGGTAGGGTCCGTTCCTGCTCCTAATTCATCGAATAACACCAAGCTCTGGTCGTCTAACTCTTGTAAAATACGGACGATATTTGTCATGTGCGAGGAGAAGGTACTCAAGCTCTGTTCAATACTTTGTTCGTCACCGATGTCAGCATAGATATTAGACACTACTGCGATTTCCGTTTCCTCTTCTGCAGGTACAGCAAGTCCGGCACATGTCATTAAAGTGAGTAGTCCTAACGTTTTTAAAGTGACGGTTTTACCACCCGTGTTCGGACCTGTAATGACCATAGAAGAATATGAATCTCCTAATTCAAACGTAATAGGCACGATCTCTTCTTTAGAGATTAAGGGATGGCGCGCTTGTTTCAGGTGGAAATAGCCTTCTTGATTGACTTTAGGCTGGACGCCTTGTAGTGATTTGGCGTAGTATGCCTTGGCAAAGATAAAATCAATGTCTGCTAAAGCTTGGATATTCACATCAAGCTCTTCTACCGCTTCCATTACTCGGTCAGACAGCTGACGCAGTATTTTTTCAATTTCTTTTTCTTCTTTTACTTTCGCTTCTCTTAACTGGTTATTAATCGTGACGACTGCACTAGGTTCAATAAATAATGTGGCCCCTGATGCAGACTGATCATGGACAATGCCTCCAAAATGATTGCGGTATTCGGGTTTAATCGGGATACAATATCGATCATTCCGTATCGTAATAATCGCGTCTTGAAGCATTTTTTGGGCGGATGATGAACGTATCATCTGCTCGAGCTTTTCTCTAGAACGGCTCTCAAACGTACGGATTTGCGCCCGAACCTGTCTTAATGTTGGGCTCGCTGCGTCCATCACTTCACCATGCTCATCAATACAAGCGTTAATCTCTTGTTCTAGGGCTTTCAAAGATGATATTTGTTGCGCAAGGTTCTCCAATATGGGCAGTTCAATGTCTTCGAGTAATTGTTCAATAAAGGTTTTAGTTTGTCGACCACCATATAGTGTACTTGCGATATCTAGTAGTTCTTCAGCGTTTAACATACCGCCAATTCGCGCCCTTTTGATAGAGGCCCGAATATCACGAATGCCTCCGAGAGGGACTGAACCCTTAAGTCTTAAAACAGTGCTTCCTTCTTCGGTTGCTCTCTGTTGCTCAACCACCCAATCATAGTCAAAAACGGGGGTCAGCTTTTCTACTTTTTCCTTGCCTATATAAGATGACGTATGTGCCATTAATTGTTCTTTTATTTTTGGAAATTCTAATACGGATAATACTCTGTCATTCAGCATAATGTCCTCCCTGTAGATTAGGGTCTTTCTTGTAGTCTTACTTGTACCTTTAGAACCTTTATTGTCCCATTAGGTCTTTCTTGTCCCTATGTCTTGTAATTATGGTGTCTTATCATCATTTGCTAGCATCTTACCCGTTTATTATAGCATATAAAAACAGTCCCAACCCTATAAAAGAATTGGGACTGCGTATGCTAAGTGGTTGAGAAATGTGCCTTAAACTGTTCTTCCAACTTTTGTATGATTTTCTTCGACTTCTCAACTTCTTCTGTCTCTATAGATGCGTCGGAATCCTGCGGCTCGGAGAATTGATTTATAGAGGAGTCTAATACGTCCACATCGACATAGTCATCTAGTCCAATCTGATATTTATGTCGAAGAAGGAAAGGCTTCCCTAGACGCACAAGGGCTTCGTCATCACCAAATTCTCCTTCCTTAACCATCACAGGTACTCTTATAAACAAGTAGCCAGGGTTGTCGGCAAGCTTTTTGTCAAAAAAGCCATGATCGTATTCCCAATTCCCGCCTTCATCAAAACCGTGCTCGTGGAAAAACTGACGGATATCTACGAAATGGCCTTCAAAGTTCTCAAGTGCCGTATTTTCAAACGGATACATAGGCGACCTCCAATGACGATTTTAGTTCTAATTTTCCCTTCAATGGTCACTTTCATGCGCCTAAGTGTGACTCCGTCTAGGTTTTGATCATCCCTATTATGAACTACATTATAAACGTTAGGCCACGACATCTCTACCTTGCTCGTATTTTTTGTACTGTTCCTCATTCATGATTTGAGCTAGTGTCGTCATCATATGATATACATCAATAAAGCGAGTATATAACGCAACGGGCGCTAATCGAATTACATTAGGGGAACGGAAATCTGGGATCACACCAGCATCCTTTAACGCTTTACATATACGGGGAGCTTCAGAGTGTTCCAAAGCGATGTGGCCTCCCCGGTTTTCTGCTTTTAAAGGTGTGCCAATAGTCAAGCGTTTCTCTTCGTCAACCTGCTCATTATAAGCTTGAACAAGCTTCACGAGATAATCGGTCAGTGCTAACGATTTTTTACGAATATTCGTCATCCCTGCTTCCTGAAAAAGCTGCATTGAACCGTGAACGGGAGCCATGCTTAACATGTGAGGTGTTCCGATTTGAAAGCCACCGGCAGACGGTTCCGGTTCAAATGATAAGCTCATATCAAACTGCTTGTCTTTCTGAGTACCGAACCAGCCTGCTAGCCCTGGTACCGCCCCGTGATGCTTTTCATGTACATACAAACTGGCGACACTCCCCGGACCACTATTAAAGTATTTATAGTTACACCAGAAAGCAAAGTCCACGCCCCATTCATGTAAGTCATGCTCAACGGATCCAGCTGAATGGCACAGATCAAAACCGATCAGTAATCCTCTATCATGGGCTTCTTTTGTCAGATAGGCCATGTCCAACAATTGACCACTACGATATAAAACAGCGGGAAGCATCACAATCGCAATCTCATCATGATGACGATCCATCCATTCGACCACTGTCTTTTCGTTAATGGTTCTCCCATCCTCACTCGGCACGAGCAGTAAAGTCTCATCTACATCGAAGCCGTGCAACTGAACCTGACTTTGTAAAGCGTAAATATCAGTCGGGAAGTTTAAAGCGTCGGCCAGTATTTTTTTTCGATTCCCTTGAGGACGATAAAAGGTAGCCATCAGTTGATGGAGATTGACTGTTGTCGAGCCGGTGACAATCACCTCGTTTGGCTTTGCACCCAGTAGTGACGCTTGGATCTCGGCACTTTTTTCTGCATAGTAATACCAAGGAATGTCGCCGTTCATCCAACCGTCTATCCCTAACTCTTTCCAATCCTGAAGAACTCGTAGTACACTTTGTTCGGCTTTTTTGGACATCAATCCTAGAGAGTTTCCATCCATATAAATGTGATCGTCTACACCATAAAACTGATTTCGAAATCCTTGAAGTGTATCCTCTTGATCCAATTGTAAGGCTGTGTCTTTTAATTGATCTAAATTAAGCATCCTTTGTTCCCCTCTCATGTTATGATATGGTTATAGATTAGTTATAAAATCAGGAGCGTGATGATAAAATGAAAGCGATTGATATTACTCGTCCATTATATCCTACCATGGCAGTCTGGCCAGGGGACACCCTTTTCTCATACGATTTAAATTGGGCAATGGAGAAAGGCTCATCTGTTAACGTGGGAACAGTGAAGATGAGCATACATACGGGAACGCATGTCGATGCACCATTTCACTATCAATCTGAAGGGAAAACGATCGATCATATCCCGTTAGACACGTACATCGGACCGGCCCAAGTCGTTCATCTTCCTTCCAAAGTAACGTTTGAACGACAAGACTTTGAAGCGTATGATTTCACACATACCCCTCGTCTTCTCATTCGAACTGACGCTTGGCCAGAGGGGGCCTCTTTCCCTGAACATGTGCCTACACTCGCTCAGGAAGCAATACAATTTTTGGCCCATGAAGGCGTCGTATGCATCGGGCTTGATCTCCCTTCTGTTGACGATATAGATAGCAAAACTTTAGATAACCATCACACCTTAACACAACATCAAATCGCCATTTTAGAGGGCTTGGATTTATCCCATGTTGAAGAGGGCACGTATGAACTAGTGGCTCTTCCTTTAAAAATAAAGGGCGCTGACGGTTCGCCTGTTCGTGCTATTTTAAGACACATGGGTTAGCCAGCTGAAAGTGTCATTCCTTATAGATAGGGCTAAATCATTTTGCTGATTTAGCCCCTTTTTATTTCCTATAGAGTTTTGCATTCATTGCGTATAACATCAACTCATACGCGTCATAATGTGTGTTTTATCAATGAGACATGGCTACTGTTAGTAAAAAAACTGCGAGGGTACCAATATACCGGCCTAGACTACCTGTCCTAGTCTAAAATCGCTTTCGCTTTAGCTACAACGTTTTCGACAGTAAAGCCGTACTCTTCAATGATTTTTCCACCAGGTGCTGAAGCCCCAAACGTTGTGATGCCAAGTACTGCACCTTCATCACCTGTATAACGTTCCCATCCTAGAGGGAAGGCCATTTCAACGCCTACGCGTTTTTTCACTTGTGGAGGCAGTACTTCGTGCTTGTAAGCCTGGTCTTGCTGTTCAAACAAGTGCCAGCTTGGCATACTCACGACTCTCACTTTGTGCCCTTCTTTTTCAAGCTCTTTCTTCGCTTCAAGAACGAGATTCACTTCTGAACCAGAGGCCAATAATATAAGATCTGGTGTGCCCTCACTGTCTGAGAGGATATAAGCACCTTTACTGACTTTGTCATAAGCGTTGGCGGTCTCTGCGAGCACTGGTAGGTTCTGGCGTGTAAGCACAAGTAACGTCGGTTCTTCTGTGTTGTTCATCGCCACCTGCCAAGCCGCCTTCGTCTCATTTCCGTCCCCTGGTCTAATCACATTAAGGCCCGGGATCGCTCTCAATGCAGGTAGCTGTTCGACTGGCTCGTGTGTTGGGCCATCTTCACCAACAGCGATACTGTCATGGGTAAAGACAAACGTTACAGGTAACTTCTGAAGCGCCGCAAGACGAATAGCTGGACGTAAGTAATCTGAGAAGACAAAGAACGTCCCGCCAAACACTCTTAACCCACCATGTAGTGTCATACCGTTCAATGCCGCGCCCATCGCATGTTCACGAACACCAAACCAAATATTTCTGCCACTATAATCTGCAGGCTCGAAGTTATTTTCATCCTTGATTAGGGTTTTGTTTGAACCCGCTAAGTCCGCAGACCCTCCTAGGAAGTGAGGTACGCTTTTAGCAATGCCATTTAAGACTTCACCGGATGCGGCTCTTGTCGCAATTTTATCCCCTGTTTCGAAGGTTGGAAGCGTATCCTCCCAGTTGTCTGGTAATGTCCCTTCGATGGCTTGTGTTAGCTGCTTTGCTAATTGTGGATGTTCCTGCTTGTACGCCTCAAACCTGTTATGCCATTGTTTTTCCACACCCTCTGCTTCACTCTTGAGCTCTTCGTAGTACGATTGGACATCTTCAGGGACATGGAATGGTTCATGAGGCCAGTCATAGTGCTCTTTGACCAACGGCATTTCGTCTTCTCCTAGTGGGGCACCGTGAACTTTATTCGTGCCACCTTTATTTGGACTTCCATATCCGATCGTGGTCTTTACTTCAATGAGAGTGGGTTTCTCTGATTCAGATTGTGCAGCAGCAATCGCTTTTTCAATTTCTTCTAGATTGTTACCATCTTCTACTCTTAAGTAATGCCAGTGATTTGCTTCAAATCTCTTTTGAATATCTTCAGAGAACGATAGGTGCAAGTCTCCATCGAGTGAGATATCGTTAGAGTCATAGAGCACAACCAGTTTGCCTAGCTTGAGGTGACCGGCGAGTGATATTGCTTCAGCGGCAACCCCTTCCATCAAGTCTCCATCACCACATAGCGCATAAGTATAATGATCAATGACGTTATGTACATCTTGGTTGTATTTTGCGGCTAAGTGACGTTCGGCCATGGCCATACCAACAGCCATACCAATGCCTTGTCCTAATGGTCCTGTCGTCGCTTCCACACCTGGTGTATGACCATACTCTGGATGACCTGGTGTCTTAGAATCCCATTGCCTGAAAGCCTTTAAGTCCTCCATAGAGACACCGTAACCGTGTAGATGCAGTAAGCTGTATAACAACATCGATCCGTGTCCCGCACTTAAGACAAAACGGTCCCTGTTAATCCACTCAGGGTTGTTTGGATTATGATTCATAAACTTCGTCCATAGCGTGAAAGCCATAGGAGCTGCTCCCATTGGTAAACCTGGATGTCCAGAGTTGGCTTTTTCTATGGCATCAATTGATAGTGTTCGGATCGTATTAATCGCTTTTTGTTCTAATGCTCGATCCACTTTTGGCATTCTCTCCAACCTCCTGTATGAGTTCTTCATTATCTATAAGTTGCATTATCTCATTTTTTTATACTAAAAATCAATTTTATTGCAGATAAAACGTCTAAAAAATCAGCGGATGCCCTATACCATGATATTCATCATCGACATAGGTTATTAGTGGGAGTCAGAACCCCCCCCCAAAAAAATGAATGAAAAAAGGAGTGTTGTCTACATGGGTCACGGTTATGGAGGATTTACTTTGATTGTGGTTCTATTCATTCTTCTTATCATCGTAGGGTGCGGTTGTAACATTTATTAATGTTATGAAGAGATCCGACTTACTTTGATTGAAAGGAGGATTCTCACATGAGTCACGGATATGGCGGATTTACACTGATTGTCGTCCTGTTTATCCTGCTAATCATCGTTGGTTGCGGCTGTAACCTCAACTACTATTAATCAATAATATCGATATCAAAATAAATTTCAGCCGCATAAATTAATCTTTAATCAAAAGGTGAAGGTCTAGGGGACCTTCACCTCTTTTGTTATTATACCCAGAATAAGTTTATTATGATAAAGCAGATTCTCGACAATTTCCTCGGAAATAGTTATGGTTAATTTCCAGCGGTGCCGGTGTACCACGGTCCTACATGGAGTCGTCGTTACTTGTCAGCATGCTGCATGGCAACATTGGCTAATGTCTTAGACATGACCCCAGTACCACCTTTGGTCCCTCGTTCACTTTCCTTATCTGTCCAAGCCGTTCCAGCTATATCGAGATGGACCCAAGGGGTGTCTTCAGCGAACGCTCCTAAAAACAGCCCCGCGGTGATAGCGCCTCCCATTCTACCTGGACTGTTGTTAAGGTCAGCGACATCACTTTTTAACAATGCTTGATAGGGATCAAAACTTGGAAGCTGCCATAGGTACTCTCTAGCCTCTTGGGAGCACGCTAGTACTTGATCCATCCAAGATTGTCGATTTGTAATGGCGCCTGTGCTCACTTTACCTAACGCTACCATCATGGCACCTGTAAGCGTGGCCACATCGATGAGGTGTTGAGCCCCCAGCTGTTTAGCGTAAGTGATACCATCGGCCAATATGAGCCGACCTTCTGCATCAGTGTTTTTGACCTCAATCGTTTTACCGCTAAGTGACGTGATGACATCACCTGGCTTGATGGCGCTACCACTAGGCATATTTTCTGATGAAGGAATGACGGCCAGTACATTACACTTTGGTTTTAAATGCCCTATCGTCTCCATTGCGCCTAAGACGGCGGCACTGCCTCCCATATCCATTTTCATTTCATGCATATTTAATGCGGGTTTTAATGAAATACCGCCACTATCAAAAGTTAATCCTTTTCCAACAAAAGCCAGAACATCATCCCACTCTGGTTTACCCTGATACTTCAGCACAATCATCTTGGGTGGTTCCGTACTCCCAGCGGAAACAGCAAGTAAAGCGCCCATTCCTAGTTTCTCCAACTCTTCCTTGTCCAATATGTCACAAGCCATATCGTGGCGTTCAGCTAACGCGTCAGCTTCTCCTGCTAGGTGTGTCGGAGTCATATAGTTCCCCGGTGCGTTCATCAAGTTTCTAGCGAGGCAGACCCCCTCAGCGTGCGCTTTACCTTTATGTAAACCTCTTTCAATCCTATCTTTGTTTGCGTGACAGACAACAACCTCTCCATGCAAAGATGCCGTTTCGTCTTGATCCGTCTTTAGTCCATGGTACTCATACTGCGCCACAACCTTACTCTCACCTAGACTTACAGCAACTGCTTCATCTGATAGGTCAGGTCCGGTAAAACTATCGAAACAGTAAGTAAGGTGTTTAAATTGACGTTGCTTAAGCTCTTTTGTTACTTTTGCTGTACATTCATCAAGGTCACGCAATGAGATATTTTCTTTCTTTCCTAGACCGATGAAGGCCACATTCTTCACATGTGCGCCTTTCATGATCGGTATTACAGTGACTTTCTTTTTCTCAGCAAAATGCGATTGAGCCTTCACATACTCGGCAAGAGAGCTCTCGATGGCATTCACTTGTTGAAAACAAGGGGTTTTGAACGTTTGCTCGTTGTTTTCATACAGTCCAAAAATAATCACTTCTGCCTGTTGTAGCTTACCGATGACTTCCATTGTTATGCACCTCCATTTTTCTTCAATTATACGTGAGTCTAAACATTTTGGGAATCATCGGTTGATCTTGTCTACACCCCGTTTTGATAATGTTAATTTTGTAATTGTAGATATTTTAATTCAGGTATATGATATAAATAAGAAAGGTGGTACATGAATGGAATTATTTTATAATATCCCTCTGTGGACATCGTTAACTGCCATTTTACTTGCTCAGTTTATAAAAGTTCCCCTGTATTACTTTCCAAACAAAAGCTTTAATTGGGGCCTGATCTTCAGCACCGGGGGAATGCCCAGCTCCCATTCAGCGGCGGTGACCGCACTTGCAACAGCCATCGGGTTTGACCATGGTTTAGATTCACCTTTGTTTGCTATCGCTGCGGTGTTCGCGATTATTGTCATGTTTGACGCTGCAGGTGTAAGACGACACGCAGGGGAACAAGCCGTTGTCCTTAACAAGCTCGTTGAAGAGTTTAACTATATTATTCATGAGATGAAAACATGGCAAGATCAAACTGAACATGTGAAGCGTAAAAAGTTAAAGGAATTGTTGGGCCACCAACCTATTGAAGTCCTTGTCGGTGGTTTATTTGGCATCGTCGTCGCTTTCATCTTTCATATTGTTGTCCTGTTTTATTTATAGTCATGAGGGTTTTATTGGGATTATTATGAGAGTTTTATTACAAAATAAAAAAAGAACGGACTTGTGCCGTTCTTTTTCTCATTACGTTTCCGTATTCGAGTAGATCAAATGTCTAAAGGAAGTAGACTCGACTATCAAGATGGGCTCGGTCGATACACTTGCATGGCCTTATCCTGGTTAAGCTGGTCGAGGACCGCTTCAGATACTTCCCTTGGTCCTTCTTCAATAACGTAAACATTCAATTTTCTTTTCCCCCACACTTCGTATACGTCATCCACCGTTTCAAAGTATAAATCTATCTTATTGCCTTTTATGGCCCCACCAATGTCTGCAACAACACCATAGCCGTATCCTGGGATATATAAGACTGAACCGATGGGAAAAACACTCGTATCTGCGGCTATTGTTGAGAATAAATCTCTACGGACTTTTACGCCCGAATAGGTGATACCGTATTGAGGGTGATCTGGTTTTTTACCAGTTGATTCGTAACCAGCAGTGTATCCGGTTGCCAGTACCTCTTTTACCGGATATTGATTTAGATTCAATTGTTGTTCTAAAGCAACCAAGTCATACTCAATATCCAGATCCATGGATTGTCGACTCGCCTCTCCCTCCGTAGGAGGCCCAGTGTCTTGACCACCATCAAGTACATGGTCTTGTGAGACATTGGTTTCAAATGCTGGGTGTTGTGCGCTCTGTCCTTGGTCAGGTTTCTTTGAATTTATATTTTCATGATTAACATGGCTTTCATTCATGTTGTTCTCAGTATATTCCTCGTCATGCAACGATTCTTCTTTTTCACGAGATTTTGTATTTTGTAACGATGCTAATTGAAGAAAATCATGCTTTGATGTCATTCTTTTATCTACTCGTCGGTGAGATTCTAGTGGCATGTGATCAATGACAGCTTCTTCTTCAGTTGATTGTAATTGTTTCAGTAGGGTTTCATGATGGTATAAATGTTCTTCAGACTCTGACACTTCTTGAGGTAT
Source organism: Caldalkalibacillus salinus (assembly GCF_016745835.1). Taxonomy (NCBI): domain Bacteria; kingdom Bacillati; phylum Bacillota; class Bacilli; order Caryophanales; family Bacillaceae; genus Caldalkalibacillus; species Caldalkalibacillus salinus. The sequence continues at coordinate 193,319 of NZ_JAERVL010000015.1, forward strand.
CTTGTGCTCTTCAACAGGGTTACTATCAGCTTCCATATAGCCTGCAAACCATAACGTTGAGAACATCAAACTGGTCATAAACATCGTGACCATCATCAACTTAACTCCAAGCTCACGTTTCACGTTCACTGGATATTCCCTCCTCTCCTTTTTCATAGTGTCCAGAACAAGGAAGGAATATACATGTGCAGCAACAAAAAAGACGCCTAGTGGCGCCTCCGTCTTAATGGGCATATCATGATTGAATCCGTATTGAATACATAACAAATTTGAATCAATACTAAAAGCTTATGTTCATGTCATAAATGAGTCTAAAACATTCTATAACCCTTTTGTCGTAGTAAACGTATCGCCAATCCGCTGAGTATAGCGCCTAATAAACCGGCACCAAGTATGATATAGTCCACATATAATAAACCGGCAATCTGCTCTGCTAAATGGCGAATGATTTCACCAGGGTTAAGTATAGATATTTGTCCTTCCTCTTGCACAGACCAAACAAATGCCTTATCCTTTACCATCATTAGCACAACGATGGGGTATAGTATCAACCCAGGTAACCAGGTTGTCTTCAATAACATGTTCAACAAAAATCCAATCCCAAAAAATAAGATAAGAAACAATAGGACAGATATGATTATTTGCGCTAATAACAAGCGTTATCACCTCATTTTGACTGTTCAAAGAAAACTGTACTCATTTTTTCTACCTTTGTCAATGTACAATTAATCACGACAGCCACAACGAGCCAGGTCCTTTTCTATGCTAAAGAGACAAGAAAAAAGCTATCACGTGGATAGCTTCGCCATTTATGATTGGGCTTTATTGCACTGAACGGCAAGGTAGAGAGCGTAAACAAATCATTTTATAGTAAATTTAAATGCACTAACTCAATACGAGGTTGACTGAAATGGTTCTTCGTATTAGTATTCCATTCAACATGTCTTGTGCAATGTTTACAGGATTCTGTTCCGCCTAATAAGAGCTGTACATACCCATGATCATAACAGTAAGGACACTTTACATTCTGTTCTTTTGACTTCATTAACATGTCTCCACCCCCCTGTTATTTTTAAGGACTACTATAGCATTTCCTCTTAAGAGTTAAAACCTTGTAAATATTCTGAATAATTAAATCTAACGCAATGGAAGCGTATACATGCTGTTTATGCTTTTATTTTCGCACTTTTTTGTCTTATGAACTAGGACAATTAAGATTCTGATAGGCTGCGGCTGACCCGGGGGTTATGGAGAAGACATTACAAAACAACACTAAAAGCCGTCAAGATCGAGTTGACGGCCAGTGTCCATTACGGTATCTGTATTTGTTATCAGAAGCTTTAGGTCATAATAAAAAGAGGCTACGGTCTAAAATCTACCCTTACGTAAAACGAGAGGGATGCCACCAATAATAAAGAGGTACCGGAGATCGATAATCTTCTTCATGAGTGAAGCAATTGGACCGAAAATTTTCTTTTTACCAACGATACCGATCGCTTCTCCTTTACCTAATGAAGCCACTGTACCTTTGATTTCAGGTTGGAATTGACGTAATAATTTAGGTTGCCCTCTTACGACAGCCACAAGGTTTAAGGATAAGTTCATCGCCATTTGGATCGCCATTTGCGCTGTTGGAGGGTAAGGACGGTTAATTTCTTCATTAATAATGAGCGCACAGTCACCGACGACAAAAATGTCTTCGAAACCAGGCGCACGTAGATATTCGTCTACCTTCACACGGCCTCTCATCGTTTCAATACCTGCATTTTCAACGATACTATTACCGCGTACGCCACCCGTCCAAACAATCGTGCCTGCTTTAATTTCTTCACCATCTGCTAGAACAACGCCTTCAGGTGTACATTCCTTGATCGGTGTATCAATCTTAAACTCGACACCCTTTTTACGAAGCACGTCCATGGCATACTCAACAAGTTCCGGGTCAAAACCGGGTAGTGCCGTTGGCGCCGCTTCAATGTTGATAATTTTAACTCGCTCTGGATCGACATCAAATTCTTTGCAAAGCTTCGGTAAACGGTCTGCAAGCTCACCTACGAATTCAATCCCTGTAAAGCCAGCGCCTCCGACAACGAAACGAAGATAATCTTCACGTTCAGGTTCATTTTTATATTTAGCAAACATATACTCAATATGTTCACGGATATAGCGCACAGAGTTAATACTGCGAATACTAAAGGCATTCTCTTTTAACCCTTCGATACCGAATGTTTCAGGTTCGCTTCCTAAACTGATCACAAGGTGGTCATACTCTTGCTCCCCGTTTTCGAGTTGCACCTTTTTCTCTTCAGTATTAATGGACACTACAGTATCTTGAACAAAGTTGACACGCTTCGTGTTAAGTAGGTCGTTGATGTCGACTCGTGCACGGTCATGATGCATTGTTCCAGCTGCAGGTTGATGAAGCTCCGTAGTAATATAGTGGTAATCATGCTTATTGACTAGTGTAATCTCCGCTTCATTGTAGTGTAACTTTTTTTGGAGACGTTGAGCAGTGACAATACCACCGTAGCCACCACCAAGGATTAAAACTTTCTGTTTACTCATTTCAATCACATCCATTTTTTTATTTGTCTGCGTTTTACTGTTAATTTTCCCGTAACCTACGCGTTTAAAAGCATGAATCATTTGCCTATTTTAGCGAGAGGCTACGAGACCGAAATTGCTTCATGTGACAATGTCTATCTCTAGTATGCTAACCTACTGAGATTGTTCAGTATTTCACGAACAGTGCCACAAAAGAACACAACAGTGCTTACTTTTGACGTATTTTCCCTCATTAAGGTTTTCCCTCTTACATCATAGGGGGTATTGCGCAATTTTTCAAGACAAAATTGAATATTTTATTACATTTCAAGCTTTCATTCGTGTTTAAAAAAGCTTATAATAGTAAAAGATTGTCTTTTTTGCATTCTGAGTGGAGGTGTTTTGATGTCACGTGACGAGCAAGTGTTTGAAATCACTGTCATCGGCGGTGGGCCAACAGGGCTATTTGCAGCTTTCTATGCGGGTATGAGACAAGCAAGCTGTAAAATTATTGAAAGCTTGCCCCAATTAGGCGGACAGCTGTCAGCATTATATCCAGAAAAATATATCTATGACGTGGCGGGATTTCCAAAAGTTCGTGCCCAAGAACTCATTGATAACCTGAAAGAACAGCTAGATCACTTTGATACGAACGTTGCCCTTGAAGAAACTGTCGAGGACGTGTCTAAGAACGAAGACGGCATTTTCGAGATTCGTACAAATATGCAAACGCACCTATCTAAGACTGTTATTATTACAGCCGGCTGCGGTGCATTCCAGCCTCGAAAGCTAGATATTGAAGGTGCTGAAAAATTTGAAAGCACGAATCTTCATTACTTCGTTGATGATCTCCAAAAATTTGCTGGTAAAAACGTGCTCGTATGTGGTGGAGGAGACTCTGCCGTAGACTGGGCGCTCATGCTAGACCCTATCGCGGATGTGACTTTGGTTCATCGTAGAGATAAATTCCGTGCACATGAACACAGTGTTGAGAATTTGAAGCAATCGAACGTTAACATACAGACACCCTATCGCATCGTTGACCTTGTTGGAGAAGAAAAAATTGAGCGTGTGGTGCTCGAGCATTCTAAGACCAAAGAGCGTCATGAAGTTGAGGTTGATGCCCTTATTGTTAATTATGGCTTTATTTCTTCTCTTGGGCCTATTCAAAAGTGGGGACTTGAAATTGAGAAAGGCTCCATCGTTGTTAACTCTAGAATGGAGACAAACGTACCGGGTATTTATGGCGCAGGTGATATTACCACTTATCCAGGTAAGATTAAGCTGATAGCTGTAGGATTTGGGGAAGCACCAACAGCGGTGAACAATGCCAAATCTTTTATAGATCCAGACGCAAAGGTCCAACCTGGTCATAGCTCTCATATGAATTTTTAAGCAAGTGAACGGAAGTCCATAGAAAGATGGGATGAAAGAAGGAGTTGAATCCAAAGATTCAGCTCCTTTTTAAATGCCCGCAGCGTATAGATATGCCGATATTTTAGAGGATTCCTTAACAAAGTTGTTTTTATTTAACCTTCTTATAATGGGATAGGGTTTGTGTTGTTTTGATGTCAGGTGTGCGAGACGATTAATCCGATTGTGAACAACATCAATTTTTTGGCTCATTAATAAAACTTCAGGATGGTCGATTCCTTTTAACCTAGCCAACTCAATCATCTGCTTTTGCATACGTTCCATTTTTAATAATAGTATTTTTTCCATTGCAAATCCTTTCTTAACTTCTTTCGTCATTCTCTACCAACATCGTTTATTCTATCTAATTTTTACGCACTTTACAAACAAGATTTTCCACTATTTTTAGCCAATCATGTCGGAAAAAGGACCATCAAGTCGCTTTTATAAAAGTTTAACTTTTCTGAATTTTATAACGGAAGAGGCTATCCTTGTCACATCTTTAGTGTCCCTATATAATATAGGAGACATGCACTATCACGTCAAGTGCGAGTAGGAGGAATAGTTCATGAGTATCACACTCACTAATGTAGACTCAGACCTACAAGAAATCGTAGAAAAAGTAGAGCAAGGTGAAAGGTTAACCTTAGAGGATGGCATTAAACTTTATCATTCATCTGATCTTTTAACGATTGGCCAACTTGCCAATATGGTTAACCAACGTAAAAATCAAGATCGTGTCTATTTTATAGAGAATATGACCATTTACCACACTAACGTGTGTGAAGCACATTGTCGTTTTTGTAATTTCCGTAAGGATCCTGGAGAAGACGGTTCATATACTTATACAGGTGATGAACTAGTAGAGCAAGTCCATCAAAAGATAACGGACACTACACAAGAGTTACATATGGTTGGCGGGCACAACAATACCCAGTCATTTGATTACTATGTCGATATTGTCAGAAAGTTAAAGGCCGCTTTTCCACACCTACGAATGAAAATGTACACACCTGCCGAAATCGAGTTCTTCAGCCGTATCTCAGGCCTGTCTACTGAAGATGTACTGAAAACATTGCTTGATGCTGGTCTAGACACGATGCCAGGCGGTGGGGCTGAGATATTATCCGAGCGGTACCGTTTAAAAATGAGTCCGGAGAAGGTTTCAACAGATGAATGGTTGAACATTCACAGGCAGGCCCATCATTTAGGGATGAAAACCCATGCCACTATGTTATATGGCTCCATTGAAACAATCGAAGAACGCGTACAGCACATGTTACAATTACGCGAACTCCAAGACGAAACAAACGGTTACATGGTCTTTATTCCCTTAGCAGTACAGCCGATTAGCCCCAAAGCGGGTATAAAGCGACGTACCTCAGCTTTCGATGATATTAAAACGATCGCGATTAGTCGGTTAATGCTCGATAACTTTGACCATATTAAAGCTTATTTCATTAACATTGGAACACAGTTGACACAGCTTGCGTTAACCTACGGGGCTTCAGATGTACATGGGACCCTTATTGAGGAAAGAATTAGCCACGCAGCCGGGGCGCTTACACCAGCGGGACTCACACGAGACGAACTCGTGTGGTTAATTAAAGGTGCTAACAAAGTACCGATTGAACGAGACACGTTCTATAACACGATTAAAGTGTACGAATAAATAAATCGTAAACTTACAAAAAACCTGTTGTTATTCTATTTGGGAATACAACAGGTTTTTATATTTGTTCATATCGATGCTCAGTCTTTTTAACATTAATCAGTCAGTATAGAATTCACCTGTACAAATATATTCTGCGGGACCTGTCATCCACACGTGTGCATCGGTATGCCAACTAATCTCCAGGTCCCCGCCCAGTAGATGTACGGTAATCGGTTTACCTTGTGGCACAAGCCCACGTATATGCGCGGCCACTACAGCTGCGCATGCCCCGGTTCCACAAGCATAAGTCACACCTGAACCTCGTTCCCAGACACGAAAATCTATTTCTTTTTCATTGATGACCTTAATAAATTCCACGTTAATCCATTCGGGGAAGCATTCATGTTTTTCAATTTTTGGGCCGAGTGTTTCCACCGGGGCTTCGTTTATATCATCTACGAATATCACGGCGTGCGGATTGCCCATAGAAACACCCACAAAGGATATCGTTTCACCGTCAATGTCTAACTGTTCATCTGTCGCTTGATCTTGTAGGTCTTCACCGAACATCGGTAAGGCCGCCTTTTCTAGTCGAGGCTGTCCCATGTCAATCGTCACCGATTGAACAACGCCATGATCAACGTTGATGTTGGCGTCAACGATGCCTCCTAACGTTTCAATCTGAAACTGTGTCTTATTTACAATACTGTGATCGTAAACGTATCGGGCAACACAGCGCAGACCGTTCCCACAATTCTTAGCTTCCGATCCATCTGAGTTAAAGACTCTCATTTTGATGTCTGCCGTTTTAGAAGGGGCAATAAGTATCATACCGTCTGATCCAATACCCGTTTGAATTTCAGATACCTTGCGAGCTAAGGAAGGCAAACTGTCTTCCTCTAACGGCTCCTCAAACTGATTAATATATATATAATTATTGCCCAACGCGTGCATTTTAGTAAATTTAACTGCCTTTGTCATCTTCGTTTGCTCCTCTTCATATACAAAAAGAGTGGATTTTATCCACTCTTTTTTGTTCATCATATTCTATTTTACCATGCACGTATATCTTAGGAAACCATACCGACTAATGTAGGACCTGCATGAGATGAAGTTGCTTATCTTTACTTAGATCGATAAACTTATCATTGACTTGAACAAGCGGCCGGGAGGGGTGATTCGGATTGACGAGTAACACCTTGCCCCTTTCACCTGTGGAAAGTAAAACATCTTTACCTACGAGGGTGTCTAATGTCTTGTTCAAGAATGTGTTCACAATCTTTGGGTGCAGTCGACCTAGTTCATCTTGTCTTAACTGATTAACCGCCTCATAGAAAGGTAATGGGTCTTGATATACCCGTTTAGACGTCATAGCGTGGAACACGTCTGCTACGGCTACTATTTTACTAAAATAATCTAAACGATCCCCTTTCAGACCATAAGGGTAGCCACCGCCATCTTCCCGTTCATGGTGTTGCAAAGCGACCACAGCTGTGCGTTCAGATACACCTGGTGTTTCCTTTAACAATTCATAACCGTAAACGGTATGTTGCATCATTTCTTCAAATTCAGCCTTTGTTAGCTTACCAGGCTTATGTAGTATATGTTCAGACACTTTCATTTTGCCGACATCATGTAAAAGCGCGGCTGTCGTTAAGTGAGAGAGTTCCTCATCATCAAATCCTAACCATTTACCCAGAATGGTACTGATGACGGCTACACCAATATTATGGCGGTAAGTATAATCGTCTTTAGCTTGTAACGCGTGAAGTAATTCAAAATAGTTCCGATGTTCCGTCGATTCAGCTATGACTGGTAAAATATTCTGCTTAATTTCATCAAAGGGGAGTTTATTCGAGTATCGTACTTCATCAAAAATGGTTTTAAACACCTTTGTCGCGTCTTCAATGACCGAGAGATCCACATCTTTTTTATATGTGTTTTGTGGCTGCTCTGATTCGGTGTAAATATCTTTATCTGTTAATTGATATCGGTGCTTCCTGAGAAGTTCTATATGCTCTTCTGTTAGAACTGTATCCTTAGGAAGCAGGAAAACCCCTTGATCCGAGATGATGTCTACTTTAAGTTTTACTCCATCGGATATCTTTATCTGTTCCATCCCAACACCTCAATGACATTATTTTTGACCCATTTTGACCCTCAATGCCTTTTATCCAGTAAACTTACTTCCATATCTTCCTGTAAAATTCCTTCATAAAAGGACAATTATTTTTAAAAATCGACAAACGACGTGACTTTTATCCATTTTTCGTCAATAAAACGAATTGAACAAGACACTTTAAGACATGCATGGCAATTAAAAAAACACGGATGTGTTAAACATACCGTGTCATTGCCTCAGTTAAGTAGGTATAAATGGTCGGGATGGCCGGATTTGAACCGACGACCTCTTGGCCCCCAGCCAAGCGCGCTACCAAACTACGCTACATCCCGATCGATATAGTCCTATATAGCTTTCTGATTCAATCTTAATGTATCATAGAAGGAGATATTTTTGCAAGATGATCTTGAGAGGGGTGAAGCTTGTGAATAACCTAAACAAATGGACACAACAAGATCAGTTTGATAGCCTAGTGACACCACAAGTTGTGGTCCATAAGGAGACACTCCACCGTAACATTTCTAGCATGGCTCAGTTTGCAATAAAGCAAGGATTAGTCATGCGTCCTCACATTAAAACACATAAATCAATCAATATATTACATTTACAGTTTGAATATGGTGCGAGCGGTTTTACTGTCGCCAAGCTCTCTGAGGCAGAAGCGTTGCTCGAAGCGGGCTTCAAACAAAATATTTTCTCTTTTCGTCCATCCATTCTGATTGGCTTTCCTATCGTTGGCGAAAGAAACTTAGCACGGGTAAAAGCTTTACAAGACCAGGCGGAGGTCATTTTAATGGCTGATTCCCTCCAGCACTTACAAGCGTACAGCGCTTTCGCCAAAAGACATCATGTGACTTTTTCCATCACCATTAAAATCAATACTGGTTTAAACCGATGTGGCTTGGAGCCAAACCCTGAATGCGTGATGCCTCTACTAGAAGAGGGGTTCAATATGGAAGGGATTCGTATTATCGGTATGATGACACATGCTGGACATGCGTACGGGGCAACTACTGAGACTGAAGTGTATGATATTGCTCTTCACGAAGGGCAGCAGATGGTTGAGCTCAAACAATTCATGATGTCTAAACTCGCTGACACTGACTATCATGAGCAATTAAAGGGGCTTACTATCAGTGTCGGGTCGACACCCACCGTTCGTGTGTCTGGCACTGTCCAAGGCGTAGATGAAATCCGACCTGGTAATTTTGTATTTCATGATCGGACACAGGTTCATTTGGGCGTGGCGCGTTGGGAAGATTGTGCGCTTCGTGTCAGAAGCCGCATTGTGTCTCATCCTACGTCAAATCGTTGGGTTATCGATGCTGGGGCAAAAACATTAGGGCTTGATAGGGGGGCTCATGGACGTGGAGAGTTGAAGGGACATGGTGCCGTTGTAGGTGAACCCAACCTTACGCTCTCACGTTTATCGGAAGAGCATGGTGTGTTAGAAGGTGAGGCACAGCAAGCATTAGACGTTGGCGATGTGGTTGAAGTTATCCCTAACCATGCCTGTCCTGTCGTGAATCTCACTCACTGCTTACATATGATTGCTAAGGATGGTCAGGAATCGGTATGGCCCGTTACAGCGACACAACGAAACTATTAACATTTTAGTGAACATACCATGTCTATCCTCATATCTGTTTGCTTAACATGATAGAATGTAGGCGAGTACATAAAAGAAAGGAAGAACGGCATGAAATGGGAAAATGACGCGATATTGTTACTTGATGAATTGGTACAGCCCATTCCTTTGTTTGTCCGCCCGATGGCCAAACGAAGTGTAAAGAAGAAAATTATAGAAATTGCTCAACAAGCGTCTAAGGCAAAAATCGAAAAAGATGACGTCGTGCACGGTTATATAGCGGCTGCCCCAAAGAAAGATGTGAACCGATTGAGGTCTTTCTTGGACGAAAAACGCATTGATTATACGTCATACGAACATTATCTAAAAGAGTCTTAAACGCCTTTTACGAATAAATAAAGCTTCTTCTATAGGTTAGAAGAAGCTCTTAGCTTACCCGTTATAATCGTATGTGTATGACATTAGATATGACATTGGCCATATGACGTCGTTAATGAAGTTATCACTCAGCCAAAAGACATAGATAATGCAAACGCTTAGAACAATTCCTCCTCTTCTTTCCGCACTTGTTCACGAATATTTTCTAATAATGTTTTTGGCGTTTCACCAGTGACGATCGTCCCATTTACGAGGGCGTACGGTGACTCATAGCACTGTCCACAGAACCCTAAACATCCATATTCTATAACATCAAGATTGTTGTCTTTTTCCAATTCCTCTTTTACTCTGTGTGTTCCAGCTGCCAAGTTACTTTGACAGAACTCAATGATCGGTCTCATGTCATCCCAACCTTTCTCTTCACTCTAAACACAATGCTAATAGGTGTTTCACATCTCGTCAAATTTTCTGGCATCATGGCGCTTTTTTATGCTGTAATATAAAGCAAATTGTTGATTTTTCATAAAAACTTCGTTAAGATGAACAAGGATTCTATTGTTATATTAATCATTCATTATTTTGCTTGTCATATCAAGGTTTCACATCATTATTTTGATATCGGTTGCAATCGAGAAAGGAAGTCGGCAGATGAGCAGAAATATCGTCATATTAGGTGGAGGCTACGGCGGATTACGGATATCTCAACGTTTATTATCAAGTGAACTACCGCATAATATACAACTTACCATGATTGATCGTCAACCCTATCATTGTCTAAAGACAGAATATTATGCATTAGCGGCCGGAACAGAGTCTGACACAGCACTTCGAGTCCCCTTTCCAGAGGACTCTAGACTGAACTTAAAGTATGGTGAAATCACAGACATTAACTTAGATAAGAAACAGGTTCTTCTCAATGATCACGAAGTCATTGAGTATGATTTTGTGATCATCGGACTCGGTTGCGAAGACAAATACCACGGTGTGCCAGGTGCTCCTGAACACACATACAGTATTCAAAACATGGAAGGTACACGTGAGACCTACAAAGCTTTGAATAATGTTAAAGCCAATGGAACGATCTCCATTGTTGGGGGTGGGTTAAGCGGCGTAGAATTAGCTTCAGAGCTCAGAGAAAGTCGCTCTGACCTTAATATCACCATCTACGATCGTGGAGAAAGCATATTAGGCCCCTTCCCAGAGAAGTTGCGAGAGTATGTCAGAGAGTGGTTTGAAGAACACGAAGTGAAACTTTGTCACCATGCCAACATCACAAAGGTTGAGCCAAACACACTGTATAATCATGATAAACCTATTGAAAGTGACGTGATCGTCTGGACTGCTGGCATTCAAGCCAATCGCCTTGTGCGAGAACTTCCTGTAGAAAAAGATCATATGGGTCGTGTGGTGTTAACGGAGCATCATTATATTAAAGCATTTCCGGAAGTGTTTGTTGTGGGTGATTGTGCGAGCTTACCCCATGCACCTAGTGCTCAATTAGCTGAAGGCCAAGGAGATCAAATTGCCCTTGTTCTACAAGCGTTTTTAAATGAACAACCATTACCGGAGCTTCCTCAAATTAAACTAAAAGGTGTTTTAGGTTCATTAGGTAAAAAACACGGGTTCGGATTAATGGGGAATGCCTCTTTAATCGGTCGTGTTCCGCGCGTATTAAAATCAGGTGTATTGTGGATGTATAAGCACCACTTAGGATAATGGGATAAACGACTCACTATCACAATACAATAGTACAATTATTTAATATCATAACGGTTATTTATTTTCTTAATCTTAATATATTCATAAAAGTGATAACCCCCCGTCAATTCTTTGACGAGGGGTTTTTTGGGTGTAAATAAATGTTTATATTTAAAATCTCTTGGTTTAAACGTCTTTCTTTAAACGTCTTTCTTTAAACGTCTTTGTTTAAGCGTCTTTGTTTAAATGTGGTTTTAAACATTTTGGACTTTTGCGTTTTGGTCCAAACGTTTTTCGCTGAACGTTTTTGATTGAAGCGATGTATTCTTAGGGGTTTGAACGGGCATTTACCCTTCTAACGCTTGGGTTAAGTCTTCAATGAGATCCTCAATATCTTCGAGCCCTACAGATATGCGTACTAGGCCGTCTGAGATGCCCAATTCTGCTCTTCTTTCCGCCGGTATAGAAGCATGGGTCATTTTAGCTGGAACGGAGATCAGACTTTCCACTGCGCCTAGACTTTCCGCCAGCGTAAAGTACTTCACGCGACTTAATACCTGCTCGGCTCTTTCCCCGCTTCCCACGTCAAAGGAAAGCATACCGCCAAAACCGCGGGATTGCTTCGTCTGTATATCATGCCCAGGGTGATCCTTCAGACCTGGATAGAATACGGCCTTGACATCATCACGCTTCGTCAAGAAATCTACGATTTGACGCGTATTTTCTTCATGCTCTTGCATTCTGATTCCCAGCGTTTTAATCCCTCGAATCAGAATCCACGAGTCTTGAGGGCCTAAAACCCCTCCGACGGAGTTCTGTACGTGATGCAACTGCTCTCCTAGCTCTTCATCCTTAACAACAGCAAGGCCAGCGACAACATCACTGTGGCCTCCCAGGTACTTAGTGGCACTGTGTGTGACGATATCGGCACCTAACTGTAGTGGGTTCTGCCAATAAGGTGTCATAAACGTGTTATCGACAATCAGCATCAACCCTTTATCCTTACATAGGTCAGCTACTGCGGGGATATCAGACACTTTTAGCAGTGGATTACTCGGTGTTTCCAAAAATACGGCCTTTGTGTTATCCTGTATCGCCGCTTCGATATCCGCTAAGTGGCTCGTATTGACATAAGTCACCTCAATGCCAAAACGATCGAACACGTGAGATAACACACGATAAGTCCCTCCGTATACATCATCACCAACAATAAAGTGATCCCCCGCCTTAAAAAGCATCACGATGGCGGATATAGCCGCCATCCCTGACCCAAAGGCAAAGCCTCTCGTCCCTCCTTCAATCTCAGCGATTAAGGCTTCGCAGGCGTGACGGGTAGGATTACCCGTTCTAGAATATTCAAAGCCACGGTGCTGACCGATGGCATCCTGTTTATACGTACTCACTTGGTAAATCGGGACTGAAACAGCACCTGTGTGCTCATCCCCGTCTATACCACCATGAATCAGTTTAGTTTTGAGTTTCATACGTTGTTTCCTCCTTGATCTTGGTATATGTGTTGGCTTAAGTAGCGTTCGCTACTATCGGCAAAAATCGTAACGATATGGGCGCCATTTTTGGCTTGTTGCGCTTCTTTTAATGCGGCTGCAAAGGCGGCTCCTGATGAACTACCGACGAGAAGACCTTCCTTTTGAGCTAATTGTTTCACATAGTAAAAAGCTTCATCATCCGTAATGGTGTGAATGGCATCGAAGTAGGATTGATCCATGTAAGACGGAATGAATTCCATACCAATGCCTTCTGTACGGTGAGGACCCTGCTCGCCACCATTTAAAATCGATCCCTCCGGCTCTACAATGACCGTTTTCGTTTCGGGATTTTGTTCTTTCAAATATTGAGACACGCCCATGAACGTACCACCCGATCCTGCACCAGACACAAATATATCCACATCGCCTTCTAATTGTTCCCATAATTCCGGACCTGTTGTCTTGTAATGGGCAGCAGGATTCGCCGGGTTTTGAAATTGTTGGGGACAATACGCCCCGTCAATCTCCTGCTCTAATTGCTTCGCTTTCTCTATGGCTCCTTTTATCCCTTCACTTGTAGGTGTGTTGACGACTGTTGCTCCTAGCGCCTTCATCAACTCCTGCTTTTCCACGCTAAACTTTTCCGGCACCACAAACATAACGTTATAGGGGCGACTGACAGCAGCTAATGCTAAGCCAATCCCTGTATTTCCAGCAGTCGGTTCTATAATCGTTCCGCCGGGTGTTAGCTTCCCTTTTTTCTCGGCGTCTGCAATGAGTTCCATGCCTAGCCGATCTTTTACACTGCCACCTGGATTATAATATTCTAATTTTGCAAAGAGGCGTACATCTTGAGGAAGATCGAACTGTGTGATCTCTACAATTGGCGTATGACCAATCAGTTCCTTTACTCCAGTATACACTTTTTTCATCGTTATTCCACCTATTCCAATAATTTTAGTATGGATTAAAAAGGATTTCCCTGATGTTCACTCTCCTATTATTATAACTTCTTAGAAAAAATAAGCCAATTCATAGATTTTTTGCACACAGGGTAATATAATAGTAGTAGAAAGGAGTGTTGAAGATGACTGAAGCAACTCTTGAATCTCGCGTACAGGATGTATTAGATAAACTTCGCCCGTTTCTTCAACGAGACGGTGGGGATTGTGAGCTCGTTGCCGTTGAGGAGGGCATTGTTAAACTTCGTCTATTAGGTGCGTGTGGGAGCTGTCCTGCTTCTACTATGACACTTAAGGCAGGGATTGAGCGTGCCCTTACAGAGGAAATCCCTGAAGTACAAGAAGTAGAACAAGTTTTCTAAGACAACGATTAGAGAATCTCCTATCCATTGAAACATGAGCGTATAAGCTTTGAAAGACATCCTAATTTTGGGATGTCTTTTATTATTATACACACTGTTTTGCCTCATTTTGTTCGCTGTTAGGCCTTTTTATTTGGTCTCTTTGCCTTCATCAGCATGATCAGATGCAAGGTGTTGATCAAAAAATTGAATGACACGCTCGGTATAGGCTTCCGGGTAATCTGCAAAGCTTTCAACATGGTCTGAACCTTGAGGCACCCATAGCTCTGTCTGAGATTCATACGCTTGCTGAATCTGCAAGCTATTCTCATAGGGTATGGCCTCATCACCGTCACCATGAATTAATAAGACGGGAGATTTGGGTTCCTCTGCACCTCTTGGACTCACTTGATCAACTTCAATTCCAGTTAATGCGGGAAGGGTGCCCAAAATCACAGGGGTGAAGGGAAAATTGGGTAAATTAGACCAGTAAGATAAGTTGGACTCTAAATATTCACGAAGGTCGGAAAAAGGTGAATCTGCTACAGTCGCACTGACCAGAGACTCTTTTTGGGCTGTCATAAGTGCTGTAGACGCCCCCATGGAAAAACCAATCACCCCTATAGGGAGGTCTGGAGACTTGCGATGGGCATACTGTATCACTGAGATGAGATCTTCCTGCTCTTTAAATCCGACCGTCGTTTGGTCTCCTTCAGAATCACCAGAATTTCTAAAATCAAACAAAACCACTTCGTAATCTTCAGTCACTATGGCTTTCGCTAAAGCGAGAGCAGGCAAAGCGTCTTGTAAGCGATTGTTTCTGTAGCCATGGGCAAAAATAATGGTCCCCTTTGGCTCGTCTGTTTCTGCGAATACATGCCAGCCTTTTAATGTGACCTCATCAGAGCCTTGTCCTGATGTCACTTGAATATCATCGTATTGTAAACCGTAATCAGTAGGGGTTTCATCTAACGTTTTTCGGTCAGGATGCGTTAATGACCACCCCACATAGACTGAGATACTGATAATTGCTATGATGATGACAGCTAGACTAGAACAAACTGAAATGAGGCACCATTGTTTTAGCGTTAAACGTCTTTTCAATTTTGGCTGCGGTTGTTGAAAACCTTCACCCATCGTATTCCCTCTCTTCACTTCATTTTACAAACATTGGAATTCCATTCTTTTTTTAATATACCATGGAAGTTTTGTCCGCGTCTATGCATACTCTCACTGTATTCAACTCAAGATAATGAGAGCTTATTTTTTGATAAAACCGATTCATTTAAAGGGCTGGTGAAGTTATGACGAAGAAAGGTGCCATGAAGGAGCATTGTTTAAACTTACTCAATGAGCGTGGTGTTCAGGTCGAAGACATTGCCGAGCTTGTTTACTTTTTACAGGAGAAATACGTCGATGACTTAAGCATGGAGGACTGTTTGGCTAACGTTGATAAAGTGATTTCCAAACGCGAAATTCAAAATGCGATACTAACTGGCGTTACTTTGGATAAAGCAGCGGAACAAGGGTTGATTGAACAGCCTTTATTGGACATTATTCTAGAGGATGAGGGTCTGTACGGAGTAGATGAGGTTGTCGCCCTTTCAATCGTCAATGTCTACGGCAGTATTGGATTTACGAACTACGGGTACATTGATAAGCTTAAGCCAGGGATTCTAGAGAAATTAAATGATAAGTCAAGCGGGGCCTGTCATACCTTTTTAGATGATATCGTTGGGGCCATTGCAGCCAGTGCGTCGAGCCGATTGGCTCATGCGGAGGCCCATGAAGAAGAAGAGGGATCGTAACCCCCTCTTCATCCCTCAATTAGCCCAGTGTGATATCGTGCTCATACTGTAGCAAATGATCCCATTTGTACGTAGGTTGGGCTTTCTTTTTTTCAAGCTCCTCTTTTGAAGTGAACCCTGTAAACACAATGGCTGTATCTACACCGGCACGAATACCAGTTGAAATATCTGTGTCGTAATTATCACCTATTAACAAGGCATCCGATTGTTCAATCTGTTTCTCTTTCAAAATCATGTCCAACATGAGTGACTCCGGCTTCCCTATATAAAGTGGAGCGGTACGAGTTGCTGTTTCCACAACGGAGGTGATGGCGCCGTTACCAGGCAATAGACCTCTTTCTGTCGGTAAGGCTTTGTCAGCATTAGTGGAGATAAATGTTGCACCTGCTCGCACAGCAATGGTGGCTTTGGCCAATTTTTCATAGGTGACGTGTCTATCTAAACCGATAATTACATAATCACAGTGCTGCAGCTCTTCTTCGCTGTCCACAAGACGACATCCCGCCTCACTCAATGCTTGTTGAAGTCCCTTTTCTCCTATCATGTACACTGAAGGTGCCTGAGATTCTCGTGTTACATAGTCCGCTGCCGCCTTACTCGTCGTGTACACTTGCTCCGGTTTAACAGGAATATCGAAGCCTTGTAAATGAGTTAGGACATCGCTGGTGGTCTTCGTGGAATTATTGGTCAAAAAAATGTAATCTTGTCCCGTTTCGACAAGTTGTTGAACAAAGGGGGCGGCTTCATCGATACGTTCATTGCCACGGTACATTGTCCCATCTAAATCAATGATCATTAGTTTATAGTTTTTGTGCATGATACACGTGCCTTCCTTCCGTTACGTTTGATGTGGTCATACTTATTGTTTATTTCTTCCTGAAGATTCATTTCCTCCATAAAGAGAAGGAACCCCGCTCAGCTTGAACGAGATTCCTGAATAATATATTTACAATGTTTCCCGCCTTTAGCGAGACATTCTGTTCGTTCAACGTGCTCTGTTCCTAAAAGTTTCTGGAAAAGAGAGAGCTCACAGTTACAAGCTTCATTATATTCTTTGGCGACATGGGCGATAGGACAGTTGTATTCTTGAAAGACGTACCGATCATCCTGTTGTTTTTCCCACTGTACCATATAGCCCTTATCATTTTGTATGTTAGCAAGTGTCTGGACTTTCTCCTCAAACGTCAAGCCTTCCATTCTGGTCCTATGGTTAGTCTCCAGTCGTTCCTCCCTGCGCTTAAAGAGCGTTTGCACTTTACTTTTTCCCTCAAGTTCTTCAATATCTTTGAGAAAATCGAGTGTAATATCGGAATAATTACGAGGAAAAACTTCATCCCCCTTTTCAGTCAGGGAATAAACGTTGGTAGGTCTACCCATAGCCTGACGTATACGCTCGGTTTTTA
Source organism: Caldalkalibacillus salinus (assembly GCF_016745835.1). Lineage (NCBI taxonomy): Bacteria > Bacillati > Bacillota > Bacilli > Caryophanales > Bacillaceae > Caldalkalibacillus > Caldalkalibacillus salinus. The sequence goes on from NZ_JAERVL010000015.1 coordinate 210,717, forward strand.
AGTATTGATCTCGCTCTAGGGTGTTAAGATGTCTACGCACAGCCATTTCTGTAATGCCCAACTGCTGTGCTATATCGCTCACGGGCATAGCCCCTTGGGTTTTTAAGATATAAAGTATCTCTTCACGTGTGGAGGTGTTTTCCGTCGCCACGTCGCTCACCACCTTTACTTGTATATTTTACATCATCCTTCACCTAAAGTAAATTTGTGGCCTTATTCTTTAGGCTTAAATGCACTCACCGGACCCAATTGTGTACGGATGTAGGTTCTAATTCTGTCCGGGAAAGCCTTTAAGCTCTCCTTTGACCGGTGAAACACATGCCAAAGATCCTCTACAGTACTTTCTGTATAGTGGGTCATGAGCCATTTCCTTTGTTTAATGTATCCAGTGATCAGTTTGACATCGTTGTGTGTAAGAACATCTTCATCACCCAAAATGATAATAATGTCTTCGTAGCTTCCTGGATCCCTCATAATAAACCCGTCAATCATTTGATTCCCTACATCTAGTATAGCTTCTATAGACATATGGATGGCACGTTCAAACGCGAGCTGATGTAGCATCGTTACCGGAATTCCCTCGTACTGTTCGGCATGCTCGAGTACGCTTTGAATATATTGTAATCTTTGTTCTAATAAGTCTTGGTCTACAAAGTACATGATAAACCGCCCTCCTAGAATCTTATTTTTTCTTTCTCTTGCTGACGATCACCAGTACGATAAATGTCAACACGATTCCAAGGAGCGTTATCATCGCCATTCCCTGCTCCATCCTGTTCCACCTCTTTGTGTTGCAATTTATTTTATTTTATACTAATTTAGAGTGAGAAAAAAGTTGAAGACGTGAGGAGAGACGATTTCATGAGCGATGCAATGTTTATGTATGATGATACAGAAGACACCCAGACACGGTTTGTCGGTTTTATAGGTGAAACCAAACGATTTGACCTCGCCCTCACCAGTTCACAACGTTTTTTTGGGAAGTTGCTAGTCCATGACATTCAAACAGGACGCTCAGCAATTATAGGTGACGACGATTTAAAAGAGGAAGGCTATTTAGAGCACGTATATCAACTGAGTGAAGAAGAAGCGCAAGAGTTACATGCTTTCTTGGAACAAGTGGTTACAGGTTAAGTGTAGCTCATTTTGGTTAGAAAGAGAGCCACATTTGCAAAAAAGTGAGTGCCAGTTTGAGGGCACTCACTTTTATTTTTCTGGCTTTTTACCTTTTGGTTTTTCATTTGAACCTTGGCGTTGGGCACTTTTTATTTTTTTTAAGACAAAGTAAGCACAGCCAAAATTACAATATTCCTGTAAATACTCATCCAACGTGCTTATTTTCGCGTCATACGCCGGCTTGGCCTTTTTATTGTGGTCATCATAAAAACCTCGCAAGCGAAGTTGACTATAACCCCAATCCCCTACAATATAATCATATTTAGATAAAATATCGCTAAAACGTTCCTGAAATGCTTCTATATCCCAACCGTCTCGTTCGTCTTGAAGCAGTTCATATTCTGTTCCTTGAACTTCAATCATGTTCATCACTCCTTAAAGGATAGTTATATGATAACACCTCCTGCATGGAAAGGAAATATTTTATATATCATCTTTCCTAAAGAGCGGGGCAATCTATGCAATAAGGAGGTGGAAAGTGGAGTGAGGATAAAACATATATTGATTATAGCTTTGAGTTCAGTGTTGCTTATTACTGGGTGCCAACCGAACGATCAACAGCAAGGAATGGGTGCACAATCACAAGACCAAAACCATTTTGGCTCCAAGCAAGCCCAGTATCAGGGTAAAGGGGCACAGTCCATCTATCGGAATCGCCAAGGTCAGGGTGCTAATTATGATGCACCAGAGCGTAGCATCTTTCCACTTGCGCAACAACAGCAGCAAAGCGGTACAGACCAAAGTGCCCGTCTTAGAGATGGTGATAGTCCCGGAACACGTACAGGGCGTGACCAGATGCCTTATGGTTATGCTGAAAGCTCTGTAAACGACCCATTCGCAGCTCAAGCTGGGTATGGGGCACAGTCTTATATAGACCGTCAAGTATTGGCAGACACCATTTCTCAAGTGATCGTCGGATTACCACAAGTAGATGATGCCTCTGTATTGGTCACTGACCAGAATTGTATCATTGGGTATCGTCCAAACGAAAACGCCCAAAATATGGGACAGCAAAACGGGCAAAACGCAGGCGCAGGACGAAACAATGGTCAACAGGCTGGACAAAATGGAACCACAGCCCAGGGTAATCAACAGGGAGACATCAACAATATTGTGGAAATGTCAGGGCTGAGCTGTACCCCAAGATGGTTCAAAGTTTATGCGACAGATGATATGGACCTTGTTCAGAGTGCGACGCAGGCAGATAACGATGGCACAGACGCTCGTAAATCCATTAGCAAAGAGGTCGAGCGTATTATTGAACAACTGGGGGGACCTAAAAACAGTTGGGACCAACCGTATATTCCTAACATGGATGCGGGTCAAGGCGGAAAAAGTGGTCAACAGGCCCCTATAGAAAATGCAAAACAGCAGCAAGGCAATAATAGCCGCTAATACGCGTGCACGTTGAAAACGCTTGGATGAGCCATCCAAGCGTTTTTGTATGTTTATGTTTTTTGTGTTTTGTCTATTCGTTTATAAAAAGTCCGTAGCTGCACTTTTAGTTGGATGTAGAAACGGCCTGGCCCTCCGTCTCTTGGCTATTATTCTGTGCTGATTGAACCTGCTCGTGAGCGTGGTATGAAGAACGCACTAATGGTCCTGATTCTACGTGGCTAAAGCCGCGTTTTAAGCCTTCTTCTTTAAGTTGAGCAAATTCATCAGGATGCCAGTACTTCTCAATTTTAAGATGCTTCTTCGTGGGTTGTAGATATTGTCCGAGTGTCAGAATATCGACATTGTGAGCACGTAGGTCATCCATGGCTTCAATAATGTCGTCCCATGTTTCCCCTAAGCCTAACATAATACTTGACTTGGTTGGGACATTTGGCTGCATGTCTTTTGCTTGAGCCAATAATTTAAGAGATCGATCATACTTTGCTCTTGCACGGACACGGTCAGACAAACGACGAACTGTTTCTATATTGTGGTTTAAGATATCAGGCTTGGCGTCCATAATAATCTGCAAAGCATCTTTGGACCCCATTAAGTCTGGAATTAATACTTCTACACTACATAGCGGAAGCTTTTTACGAATCGCTTTGATGGTTTCAGCGAAGATGGTTGCCCCGCCATCCTTGAGGTCGTCTCTCGCCACTGAGGTTACAACGGCATGTTTTAAATTCATTTTTTCAGCCGCTTCCGCCACTCTTTCAGGTTCTGCCCAATCTAATTCTGTTGGCAGGCCTGTTTTGACAGCACAGAAACGACACGCGCGTGTACAAATATCGCCCAGTATCATAAAGGTTGCCGTTTTGTGAACAGCCCAGCATTCGTAAATGTTAGGACATCTCGCCTCTTCACAAACTGTATGTAACGTTTTGTCCCTCATCATTGATTTGAGTTCATTATAATTATCATTCGTTCTTAATTTAATTTTAAGCCATTCTGGTTTGCGTTCAGCCATTTATAAACACTCCGTTTCTACCAAAGATTAGCTAAAACCAGTGATCCCATCACTTTGTATTCTAACACGATTGTGGTGTTTCAAGATATTCCACACTATTATAACCTTCTTTTTAGCTTAGACCAACTCTAAAAACCTATTCCCATGAAATGGATTCATGAAACATCTTCTTTTATTGCAAAATAAGAAAAGCTGACGTTTAAAATCAGGTATGTGTTTGGAGGTGTCAACCTTTGTTGCGTATTAAAGCATTTACCCTTGCCTTTATTTGTATTTGTCTATTAGCGGCTACTTTCCCGATCACCTCCGCTCACGCCGAGCAAGAAAAATCAGAAGAAGAGATACGGGATGAACGCATGGCACTTTACCTTAAGTACGAAGCCTTAACTTCTGTGCCATGGTATTATTTAGCGGCAATAGATCAATATGAGCGTACAGTACAAAAGGTGAGAAAAGATATTCCCACGCAAGGTGGAAGTATTTCGATTTACTACAAACCCTCTGACTGGAGTGGGATTTTAAACCCTAACCCTGAAGAGACTTTCGTCGAATCCATCCGTTTTTTCGAAGGACTTGGACGAGATGGAAACAATGACGGACTCGCCAGTCGTGAAGATGACGAAGATGTCCTCTATACTATGGCCCATTATTTATCACAGTATGGTGCGAACATGGATGATTTTAAAATTGCACTCTGGGACTATTATCACAATGATTTAAGTGTGAAGCAAGTCACAACGATCGCTAAAATTTACCGACACTTCGGAACGTTGGATTTAGACCGTCGTGCTTTCCCCCTTCCACTGACCCATTCATACAGTTACCGTAGTACATGGGGAGATGGTCGAGGATGGGGAGGTCGCCGTATTCATGAAGGGACCGACATCTTTGCTTCTTACGGCGTACCGGTCCGTTCGACCACATACGGGATAATTGAGATTATGGGCTGGAACAGGTACGGTGGTTGGCGTGTAGGCATTCGGGATGCTAACAATGTCTATCACTACTTCGCCCATCTATCTGGCTTTAATGATGAGGTGAAAGAAGGCGATATCGTCGAACCTGGGACAGTTGTAGGATACGTCGGTAGTTCCGGCTACGGTAAGCCAGGGACCTCAGGTAAATTTCCTCCTCACTTACACTATGGCATGTATAAATTTAATGGTCGAACGGAATGGTCTTTTGACCCGTACCCTTATTTAAGAGTATGGGAAAAACAAGAGTGGAAACGCCGAAAGAAAAATTAAAAACGAATATGTTAGCGGCTGACTCATGTGTCGTGATGACAATGACGTCAGCCGCTTTTTATTATCTGATTTTTATTATTCAGTTGGAATTGTCACGTTAGGAACAGGCGACAAGTTGCCGTCGCTGCCTTTAAAGTATACATTGGGCACGTCTCCAGGAAGCACATGCACCTCAATCGGAAACTCGGTGGTGACAACAGCCTCATCCGATGTAAACGGAATCACAATCTGCACATCTGCTTCGATGGTTAAGTATACTTCGATTGACACCACGTTAATCCCCGCTTCCTCCATTCTCACGTCAATATCCGCTTTTGCTGCCCCCAGAGGGACAAGTGTAATGGGGACATTGGGACCTAATTGGGCTAAGATATTACTATTAAGCGCTTGCCCTAAGGGAATTTCAATCGGTTCTTTTGCCAGCTCCATGAGCAACTGATTCGCTCTATCCGTTACCTGCGTAATAATTCGTGCTTGTTTGGATTGGTCAAAAGAAATAAGGGTGATACTCTCCGATGAGTCCTTCTCAATTACAGCGACTTGATTGGACCCTTCCATGTCTTCCGTTATTTTTTTTGATATCGCATCGGTGATGGTTAAGGTCGCAATTTGTTTCACGTAGGTCCTTGCGATTTCTTTTAATGCTGGTTCTAGGTTTCTCTCTACATATAAAAAACCCTGTATAGATAGCAGTGTAATTAGAATCAGGACGATCAATAGGACGTGACGCATTTTTAGTGGCCCACGACGAGTGGTTTTGAAGCGTTTTGACATGCGATCCCCCCTCTCTTTACCATGTCTATGCACGACGGCTTGTCATCATGGTATAAGCCCTAAATTTTTTGATAGACAGGAAAAGCGCCTAGCTGATATAATAAGGTCAAAATGTTGCACAAGGGCAATTTTTTTAGTACGGAAAAAAATTCACATACTCACATACCTGTAAACATGATTAGGCACATCTTTGTAAACAATGAATATAGTAGTAATACCTCATGTTTTTGTTTTTGCGAAAACATTATTTTTATATCTAAAAGTTGTATGAAGGCAACTTTTATAGTTGGACGAAACAAGCAAAAAAATGATAGGACTTTTATATAAATGGAGGGAGAAGCATGAGTGTTCATACGAAGACGCCTGTTAGTCAATCCTTGTCCTCAAACGCTTCCGAAACGGATATTCCTGCCATTGAAGTGGATAATTTGAGTGTGTCATACGATAGAGAAACGGTGTTTTTTCCTTCTAGTGTCTCCCTACAAAAGGGTCATGTGATCGGCATATTAGGACCAAATGGAGCCGGCAAATCTACGTTTCTCAAGTCCATCATGGGTCTCATCCCTAAAGATCAAGGAAAGATTACATTTTTTAACCAGAAGATATCGAAGTTCCGAAAAAAGGTCGCTTATGTGCCCCAACGGACGGATATTGATTGGCATTTTCCCGTTTTGGTACGTGATGTGATTATGATGGGGCGTTATCCCTTACAAAAGTGGTACCAACGCAACCGTCAAGAGGACCATGACATCGTGCAGCGTTGTCTGGAAAAGGTACATTTGACATCTTTTGCAGATCGGCAGATCGGTCAACTATCCGGGGGTCAACAACAAAGGGTGTTCTTGGCTCGTGCACTCGCACAAGAAGCCGAATTATTTTTATTAGATGAGCCTTTTGTCGGTGTTGATGCTACAACGGAGGACATTATGGTGGAACAGTTAAAAGCCTTAAAAGCTGAAGGAAAAACCATCCTTGTCGTCCACCATGACCTGAGTAAAGCCAATCAATACTTTGATCAGTTACTGCTCATAAACCAAAAAGTGATCGGCTACGGCCCTGTAGACAAAATGTTTCAACCTGAATGGTTACAGAAAACATATGGCGGACAGTTAACAATGTTGTCTCAGCATGATCAAGTGACGGTGATCCACTGATGGAAACATTACTATCAGTTATATGTCAACCGATGCTAGGCATCGTGAACGTATTTGAAAACGTGTATGAACAGCTGTATTTATTTGCCGATGCCTTAGTACGATATTCTTGGCTACAGCAAGCGTTATACGCTTCTATTCTCGTCGGCATCATCTGTGGTGTCGTTGGTTGTTATATTATTCTTCGAGGGATGGCATTGATGGGGGATGCTATTTCGCATGCTGTTCTACCTGGCGTCGCAATATCATATCTATTGGGCACCGGCTTCTTTATCGGTGCCGTTGTCACAGGTATATTGACGGCATTAGGGGTAGGATTCGTTAGTCGTAACACACGTGTCAAGGAAGATTCCGCTATCGGTATTATGTTTACAGCCGCTTTCGCTTTAGGGATCGTGATTATTAATCTCATGGGAAGTATGGAATTCGACTTGTATCATATCCTGTTTGGAAATGTACTAGGCGTATCAAGCGTCGATTTACAATTCCTGTTCTGGATAGGGGTACTCGTACTCGTATGCGTCATCGTCTTTTACAAGTCCTTACTCGTGTCTACCTTTGACCCTACAATGGCTAAAGCGGTCGGCATTCCAACCGGGTGGATTCATTACCTGCTCATGCTACTGTTATCCCTTGTGACCGTGGCTTCGCTTAAAGCGGTCGGGATTATACTGGTTGTGGCTATGCTAATTACACCTGCGGCTACCGCTTATTTATTAACAGACCGTCTCAGTGTCATGTTGTGGATCTCTTCAATTGTCGGTGTGGTCTCCTCTGTGACAGGTCTGGTATTATCTTATATTCTGGATGTGTCCTCGGGTGCATCTATCGTACTCGTTGCGACTTTCTTCTTTTTCTTAGCGATGTTATTTTCACCGAAACAGGGCATCTTGAGAAGAAGATTTCGATTACGTCGGGCTTCGTAACGGAGCTCTTACCAATAACACATCATTTTCTTTTTTCGTCACCTTGAGTGCTTGAATGTAGTAGAAAATGATGTGAACAATAAAAAACGCTTATAGAAGGAGTTAAGCTATGAGAGGTAGAATACTATGGCTTTCGTTCGTCGTTATGGCTGTCATGGCACTAACGGCCTGCTCATTGGGCGAAGAGATCGAGAAGGAAAAAGTACATGTCGTCTCTTCTTTTAGTGTGCTACATGACATTGTCAGTAAAGTCGGAGGTGAAAGAGTAAAAGCGGATTTCCTTGCACCTTTGGGTGAGGACCCACATGAATTTGAACCGACACCGGGTACGTTCCGCTTGATGGCTGAAGCGGACATTATATTTTATAACGGTTACAACCTGGATTACTGGATTCAAGGCCTCGCACGAAATGCTGAAACCCAAGCGAAAGAAGTGACTTTAACGGATGGTGTGGCTTCTATTCCGTTAAGCGAAGAAGCGGGTGACTTATCGGGGGCAGAAGATCCGCACGCATGGTTAGATCCTAACGCTGTGATCATTTACGCTGAAAATGTGGCTCAGGCTTTAATAGAACAAGATCCTGAAGGCGCAGATTATTACCAGTCCCAATTAGACGCCTATATTGAAGAATTGGAAGATCTGGATCAGTGGATTGAAGAACAGGTCGCGCTCATACCAGAGGAACACCGTTTCATTGTCACAAGTGAAAGTGCCTTTAAGTACTTTGCTAGAGCTTATGGCTTTGAGTATGACGCCATTTGGGAAATTAATGCCCATGAAGAGGGAAGCCCACAACAAATGTCTAGACTGATTGAAAAGATTATCGACCGGCAGATTCCTGCTGTATTCTTAGAAACCTCGGTGGATGCTAGACCGATGGAAAGAGTGGCACAGGATGCAGGAGTCGATATCGGTGGGCGCGTGTTTACAGATTCATTAGGAACGGAAGGATCGAACGCGGTGACTTACAAGGACATGATGACACATAACGTGACAGTGATAGTGGAGGGGCTGAGACAGCAATAGTCAGGTGGACAGCGTATAAATGCTTTAAATGAGCACACATTAATAGGGGTAAAATGTTTTATTAATATTAACAACTGTTTGTTGACGTCACTCGGCAGCGCAACACGTTGTCCCTAAACACGTAGCTTTGATATAGGAAGTGATGTATCATGATTGATATGATATTTGAGATGATTGTGCTCTTTTTAAGAATCGTCACCATTTTACCCCTGCTTCTTTTTGTCACTTTGATGATGGGTAAACGCTCCATCGCAGAGCTCCCTGTATTCGATTTTCTCGTTGTCATCACACTGGGTTCAGTCGTTGGGGCTGATTTAGCGGACCCAACGATTGAACATTTACATACAGCCGTGGCTGTGGTCACCATTGGTTTTATTCAAATAATCGTCTCCAAATTAAAGTTATCTCATCGCAAATTTGGACGTTTAATTACTTTTGAACCTACTATCGTCGTACATAACGGTGTTTTTCTTAATCAAAATATTAACCAAATAAAATACTCCGTTGATAATATATTGAACTTACTGCGTCAAAAAGGTGTATTTGACGTCAGTGAAGTGGCGCTGGCCATCGTTGAAGCTAACGGTGAACTCACTGTACATAAAAAAGAACAGTATTCCAGTGTCACAATTGAAGACTTAGGACTATCTAAAACCTCAAAGGGGATCGCATACCCGGTTATCATCGAAGGGTTTGTGTATGATCAAGTGTTGGAAAAGCTCAACCTGAACCGCGATTGGATTGATCAAAAGTTAAAAGCGAAAAATATAGATTTACAATCTGTCTTTTTCGCCTCAGTAGACAAGGACCATCATCTACATGTGTCCGTTAATCAAGATGAGCACAGTCCTTCGAGTACAGCACCACCTATAATGAACTAAGTCGCTTCAAAGAAAAGCCCTCACTGCAGGAACAGCGGGGGCTTTTAAGTAGCTAAAGCAACTTAACGACTCCTCGTGAATGAATAGTTTAACGTTCATACATTAGGAAACGGTAATCGTAAGGATTTTTTTCATCCTTTACGCCTTTTTCTTCGGATATAAGGCGCCATTCAGATGGATCAATCTGTGGGAAATACGTGTCACCTTCAAAAGCCTCATCGATCAAGGTAATGTAAAGGCGGTCTGCCACGCTTAACAGCTGCTCAAATATCTTGGCGCCCCCAATGACAAACACTTCTTCCTCAGTCCCTCCAAATCTAGCTAACAGCTCGTCTACACTATGAACGATCGTACACTCTGGATGCCGGAACGTGTCGTCTCGGGTCATGACAATATTTTCTCTGCCGGGTAAGACACGCCCTATGGACTCAAATGTCTTCCTGCCCATGATTATAGGTTTACCCATGGTCACCCGTTTAAAGTAGGCCAGGTCGGCGGGTAAACGCCAGGGCAGATCATTATCGGCACCAATGAGCCTATTTTTATCCATTGCGACCATAAAAGAAATCATACAGAGACTTCTCCTTTAATATGCGGGTGTGCCTGATAGTTAACGAGCTCAAAATCCTCATGTTGAAAGGAAAAAAGATCCTTCACATTCGGATTGATTTTCATTTGTGGGAGTGGATAGGGTTCCCTCTGAAGCTGCTCCTTCACTTGATCGATATGGTTTAAGTAGATATGCACGTCCCCGAATGTATGAACGAAGTCACCCGGTTCTAAGTCAGTCACTTGTGCGATCATCATCGTCAGCAATGCGTAGGAGGCAATGTTAAAAGGAACCCCTAAAAAGGTATCTGCACTTCTCTGGTAGAGTTGACAGCTTAACTTGCCATCATTGACATAAAATTGAAATAGGCAATGACAAGGGGCTAATGCCATGTGAGGCAAGTCTACCGGGTTCCATGCACTGACGACTAACCTTCTAGAGTGGGGGTTATGCTTAATATCATGGATGACCTGTTTGATTTGGTCCACCGTCTCGCCGTTAGGTCCTTCCCAAGAACGCCACTGCTTACCATACACTGGACCAAGCTCTCCGTTTTCATCTGCCCATTCATTCCAAATCCGAACCCCATTCTCCTTGAGATACGCTATATTGGTGTCACCTTTTAAAAACCAAAGCAATTCATGAATAATAGACCTCAGATGTACTTTCTTTGTTGTAATTAGGGGGAATCCTTGTTGTAAATCAAACCTCATTTGATGGCCGAACATAGAGATCGTCCCAGTCCCTGTTCGATCTTCCTTTTTGCTTCCTTGTTCTAATATTTGTTGACACAAATCTAAATACTGTTGCATGTTGACAACCTCCATCACACTTATCTACATATCATGCACACAAGTGCACCTCATTGTTTCATTTATCTTATTGTCACTGTTGATTTTACTAATCCATTTCTAAAATGAATCGATCTGATGCGTTGTTAAAAATATAACACATAACGCCCCGATAGGACAGACCATCATGAAAAAAGAGACTCAGCTTAAGTTGAGTCTCTTTCTCTCCTTTTATTTTTCTTCTAAAAGGACACGTGCACCTACGAGCGGCGCGTTCACTAGAGCATTTTGAGCAGTGCGTCTTTCCCTTTCATCCCCTCTGTGACACCTAAATTTTTGGCCTCGTGCGTCACAGACTCCAAGGGCGCTTCTAATAAATCATCAATCGTTTTGACGCCTACTGCCCGACCTGCAATCACTTTCCGATCCTTCAGTTTTTCATTGAGTAACGCCACGTCTAGTGCACCACACATGATATAACCCTTTTCTGTCGTCACGACTAAAAGATTAGTCTTCGGGATATTGACTTCAATGGCTAAAACGTAGTGACCTGATATCTCAATCGGACTAAGTGACATCATGGGACCCTTCACACTCCTATGCTCTTGATGTTATAACGTATGTACATCAAGTGCGATTGGTCACCCAGTTAGTGCACGTTTTTAGAATCGGGATGTGGTTCAGGTTGATGCTGTCCAAGCCCCTCTTTATCCATTTTATCTTTTAGCTTCTCGATTAAATAATTACCTAACATCTGATACACTTCATCCTCAGACATGTCCCTGATCAGTTTGAGCATGTCATCTCTGTGATGATCCTGCAGTGCATATAATACTAACGCTACAGCGTCCTCTTCATCTCCCACTAATTGATCTTTATAAAGCTCATAAAGGTCGTCAATAAACTTCATCGCCTTCACCTCCGTTGTAGCTGTTTAAAAACTTTTAGAAATGTTTGTTACCTTACTTCCCCGCTTCTTCAATTCCTTCAATCTGCTTTTCCTCAATAACATCACTCTTCACTTCTGTCATACGAATGCATGTTATGAAGTTTGGCGTTTGAACTAAGTTATGTGCCATCTCTTTTTTCGCGCACGCTCTAGATCCAGTCGTTGTAGACGTACGGCTAATATATCTCTTAAGAATTCAGGTAGAAAGTACTGTACCTTAGACTTATCTATACGGGAAATTTCTGGATACATGCGACCAAATGTGAACATGTCTATAGTGGCCACACGATACGTTTGTTCAGGATCTAACGGTTCATTGTGATACAGAATGCGAATGTGATCTGGATCTATATGACTCCTGTCCTTATTGACAATGACTTCAATACCGTCTAGACAAAGGCTTCCTAATACCTTACCCCGAAAACCAAATCCTTTAATCTCTTTTTGCTGAAATTCTTCAGATAATGATTTACGAATGATGGCGTACACCTCTTTCCCGCTAAGGGTCACCACACACGGGTTAATAGGATGTGGACAAATTTGATGTACGTGATATTTGGTCACTTCTCCTTTGTCTATATCATCTAATATCTGCCCAGCATTCACAAGAGAAAAGTCCGCCTGACACCAATCGTTTAAGCTCTCGGCTAGCATATTGCCTAAAGTCGATTCCCCGTACCAGTTAATGTCTAGTGACTCCTTTATTTCCGCAATAGGTTCAGACAGATACTGAGAGGCGATGTGTTGCTGCTGTTCTATGGTCTGAAGGCTTTCATGATCTGATACATGATTTTCTGTCGGAATGCACTGGGCTTGGATAGAGAAATGAGGCTCAAAGAGGGTGTCTTCCCATTCCACAGATACATGCCCTACATAATGGCCTGAACGCCCACACTGTGCAATCCATCGATCACGGACCTTCTTACCCCGATAAAGCACATGATGCGTATGAGCACCGAGTATCAATTGTATATCCTCATTTTCCTCTAACAGTTTTTCATCCTGAGGCAAGCCTAAGTGAGACAAGAGGACGATAAAATCGACTTTCCCTTTTAAGTGTTCTAAGTCCCTACGTATGGCTTCTATGGGATGTTCAATTTGCCACCCTAGCATTTTGTAAAATTGGTTAAACGGTATCGTCGTGCCGAGTAGTCCTATTTTTAATCGCCCACATTGTATGATTTGAAAAGGGGCTAGCCAGGGAGGCCTCCCACCGTCTTCGTAAAATAAATTATTAACAAGAACGTTAAATTCTGCACGCTCGTACATATTGTCCAATACCGCTTTGGGAAATGTGATACCTTCGTTGTTTCCAATCGTAATATAGTCATAGCTTAACTGATTTAATAAGTCTATATTCACTTGTCCAAGTGTGCCTTCCGTTATAGGGTGAGAACGGTCCATATGATCCCCTATATCAACTAGGACATAAGGCTCTTCTTGGTCTTCTAAGGTATGCTTCAGCTCTTTAATCACGCTCACCGCTTTTGGCCACATAGAGAGCTGACTATGAAGATCGTTGGTATGTATAAAATGAAAACGTGGAATAGTGACATCCTCCCCTCTACACGGTCATTATATTATATCATGCTTTGGCTGACTTCATTTATATTTCACGATGTCAAATTATATTTCACTCAAAACAATCTAATGGCATTATGTATTTATATTCTTATACAACAAACCTCCACAACAAAGTTGTGGAGGTGACATGACCATCATTTTGTCATGTGATATTAAAAATTTACATAAACCACCGTTAACCGATAGAGCCTTCCATTTCAAACTTGATAAGGCGGTTCATTTCAACCGCGTATTCCATTGGAAGTTCTTTTGTAAAGGGTTCAATGAATCCCATAACGATCATTTCAGTCGCTTCTTGTTCAGAAATACCACGACTCATGAGATAGAAGAGCTGTTCCTCTGATACTTTAGAAACAGAGGCCTCGTGCTCTAGTGTAATGTTATCGTTTAGGATTTCATTGTATGGAATCGTGTCTGAAGTTGACTCTTCATCCATAATAATGGTGTCACATTCAATATTCGCTTTAGAACCTTCAGAACGACGTCCGAAGTGACATAATCCTCTGTAAGTGACCTTACCACCTTGTTTACTAATGGACTTAGATACGATGGTAGAAGTACATTCTGGTGCTAAATGGTGCATCTTAGCGCCTGCATCTTGGTGCTGGTCTTTACCTGCAATAGCGATGGAAAGCACGTTACCTTTTGCGCCACGTCCTTTCATAACGACTGCAGGGTATTTCATCGTTAAACGACTACCAATGTTACCATCCACCCATTCCATTGTCGCATTTTCTTCAGCTACAGCACGCTTCGTTACAAGGTTGTAAATGTTCGGTGCCCAGTTTTGAATTGTCGTATAACGGCAACGCGCATTCTTTTTAACAATGATTTCTACAACCGCACTATGCAAGGAGTTCGTACTGTAAACAGGAGCCGTACACCCTTCAACGTAATGCACAAAACTGTCCTCATCGGCAATAATTAATGTCCGTTCAAATTGACCCATATTTTCCGAGTTAATACGGAAATATGCTTGTAAAGGTGTTTCACATTTGACACCTTTAGGCACGTAGATGAAACTTCCACCAGACCAAACGGCACTATTGAGTGCTGAGAATTTGTTATCGGATGGTGGGATCACCGTTGCCCAATGCTCTTTAAAAATCTCTTCGTGTTCTAACAAAGCGGAGTCTGTATCTGTGAAGATGACACCGTCTTTTTCTAGATCTTCTTGCATATTGTGGTAAACAACCTCAGATTCATACTGAGCAGATACACCTGCGAGGAATTTTTGCTCCGCTTCAGGTATACCTAATTTATCGAACGTGTTCTTGATTTCTTCCGGTACCTCTTCCCAAGAACGACTCGTTTGCTCTGAGGGCTTCACGTAGTACACGATCTCGTTAAAGTCTAATTCGTTAAGATTACCGCCCCACATTGGCATGGGCATTTTATAGAATTGCTCAAGGGATTTAAGACGGAAATCTAACATCCACTGTGGTTCATTCTTCATACGAGAAATCTCTTCCACAACTTCCTTTGTCAATCCACGGTTGGCACGGAATATCGAGACGTCCTTATCGGCTGAACCGTAATCGTACTCTCCAATTTCAGGTAATTGCTTTGCCATGACAAATTCCTCCCTTCATTTATTCAAAATCCTCATCAATGTCGTCTTCTTTTCCGACACTCTTTTCCATCGCTTTCCAAGCAAGGGTCGCACATTTGATTCTAGCTGGAAATTTAGATACCCCTTGTAAGGCCTCAATATCGCCTAGATCAAATTCCCCTTCATCATACTCTTGGCCTAACATCATTTCGGAGAAGATCTCCGATAATTGCAAAGCCCTATCTATAGTTAATCCCTTGATGGCTTCCGTCATCATTGACGCAGAGGCCATCGAGATTGAACATCCGTCACCTTTAAACTTGGCATCCTCTATTTTACCGTCTTTGACTGCCATCTGAAGTTCGATTCTGTCGCCACAAGTTGGATTATTTAACTGTACTGTCAAGCCCTCTTGTTCTAAGTCTCCCTTGTTACGAGGGGTTTTGTAGTGATCCATAATGACCTGACGGTACAATTGATCTAAGTTACCCATCGACATCTCCAAAATACTCCTTTGTCTTGATTAATCCTTCAACTAGACGATCGACGTCCGCTTTCGTGTTATAAATGTAAAAGCTAGCACGAGCTGTCGCTGAAACATCTAACCATTTCATTAATGGTTGGGCACAATGATGACCCGCTCTTACGGCTATACCTTCTGCATCAAGCACTGTAGCCAGATCGTGTGGATGGACATCATCTAGGTTGAACGTTATTAATCCTCCGCGTTCTTTTGGTCCATACAGCCTAAAGCCATTAATGTCGTTTAGTTTCTCCATCGCATACTGCACTAATTCATGTTCGTGCTGCTGTATATGATCGAAGCCAATGGATTCTAAAAAGTCAATCGCTGCACCTAAGCCGATGGCACCTGCAATAATCGGTGTTCCACCTTCGAATTTCCATGGAAGTTCCTTCCATGTCGATTCGTGTAGCTCGACGAAATCAATCATCTCTCCACCGAACTCCACAGGCTCCATTTTTTCTAAAAGCTTCTTCTTTCCGTATAGGACACCAATCCCCGTTGGCGCACACATTTTATGGCCGGAGAAAGCGAAGAAGTCACAATTAAGATCCTGAACGTCAACTTTCATATGAGGGGTACTCTGGGCCCCATCGACGACCATGACAGCGCCATTTTCATGTGCAATTTGAGTGACTTCCTTAATCGGGTTGATCGTTCCCAATACGTTTGAAACATGGACCATGGCCACAACCTTCGTTTGAGGTGTGACGGTCTCTCTCACATCGTCCAATGAGATAGATCCATCCTCTTGCAAGGGAATATATTTTAATGTAGCACCTGTGATTCGCGCCACTTGTTGCCATGGAATGAGGTTACTGTGGTGCTCCATTGGCGTGATCACAATCTCGTCTCCCTCTTGGCAATGTTCTCTGGCATAACTTGTGGCTACAATATTTAAGGCCGTAGTCGTTCCACGTGTGTAAATGATCTCTTTAGTGCTCTTGGCGTTAATGAATTTTCTTACCTTTTCCCGGGCACCCTCGTAACCTTCTGTCGCATAGTTACCTAAAGTGTGTACCCCCCGGTGAACGTTGGAATTGTATGCTTGGTAGTACTTTGATACTTTTTCAATCACTTCCGTCGGTTTGTGGGAAGTTGCTGCACTATCAAGATACACAAGCGGATGACCATTCACTTCCTGATCGAGTATCGGAAACATGTCACGGATTTGATTAGCATCCATTACTTGATTTTCCTTTCGATTAAATCTTTGAGTCTATTTTGAAGTCCTTCAAGCGGTATATCTTCAACAACGGGAGACAAGAAGCCTAGTATAATCAGTCTTTCAGCCTCAAGTCTTGAGATTCCTCTAGACATGAGATAGTAAAGCTGATTCTTATCGACCTTACCAACGGAAGCCGCATGCCCCGCTCGCTCAACATTCTCATCGATGAGTAAGATTGGATTTGCATCCCCACGTGCTTTTTCACTTAGCATTAAGACGCGCTCAGTCTGTTCACCTGTGGATTGATAAGCGCCTTTTTGAATCTTACTTATCCCGTTAAAAATGGCTCGTGCTTGATCCTTCATCACACCGTGACTCAGCATTGTCCCTTCAGTGTAATGTCCACTTTGATCCATTTTTTGAACGTAGTTAAGTGATTGATCACCCGTACCTACAACCACGGACTTAGTATCTCCTGTGGATCCGTTTCCAGTAAGGAAAGTGGTATTGTCTGAAACGGTGTGGCCGTTGTTCATTTGGCCTAATGCCCAATCGATTCGTCCATCATTGTCCACTTTAGCCCGGCGGTAGATGTAGCTCGTTGTGTTTTTACCTAAGCTATCAACAGCGGCAAATGTCACGTGCGCATTCTTTCCGACAAAGACCTCAGCAAGATAGTTATTGACGCTTTCTCCTTCGTCTTCACCGAAGAAATTCTCAACGTAAGTGACCTTACTGTTATCCTCAGCCACAATCAAGATGTGTGGGACGAGACCTGCTTCACTGTTCGCTTGCCAGAACAATGTCTGAACAGGCACTTCTACTTCCGTATTCTTAGGAACGTATAGGAATACACCACTATTGAAAAGTGCGGCATGTAGCGCGCTAATCTTATGATCATCTACTTTACCAACCTGGTTCATAAAGTATTTCAGTAATAAATCTGCGTGATCCTTTGCTGCCGTTTTGATGTCTGTTAGAATTACACCTTTGTCTTTTAGCTCTTGGTCTAAAGACTGATAGACAGCGTGTGCGTTTTTATGAATCAATAAGTTCTTCAAATCCGCTCCTTCACCCAACTGGGCACGCAGATCTTCTGGCAATTCACTAATATCTGATAGTGTCTCTTTCTCCACTTCGTGAATAAACTGATATAGATTCCACTTATCGATATTTGTCTTTTCTACTTTGGGTAGCGCAAGGAGTTCACTGTTCTCAAGGCCACGCAATCGAAGTTCTAACAGCCAAGAAGGTTCATTGTGCTTCTGTGAGTACTGGGTAATATAGTCGCGGTTGAAGTTGACTTTCGTTTCTACGGTCATGCCAATCCCCCCTTAGCTATTAGGCCTCTTGACCTACAGTTTCGTCTTTGATACCCAGTTCCTCTTTGATCCAGTCGTAACCTTCTTCCTCTAAGCGTTGTGCGAGCTCTGGTCCACCCGATTTAACAATGCGTCCTTGCATCATAACGTGAACGTGGTCTGGCGTAATATAATTTAATAAACGTTGGTAGTGTGTAATAATTAAAAATCCACGATCCTTACTGCGAAGGTTATTCACCCCTTTTGATACGACTTTAAGTGCGTCGATATCAAGGCCGGAGTCAATCTCGTCAAGAATACATAAACGAGGCTCAAGCATGAGCATCTGTAGAATTTCATTACGTTTTTTCTCTCCACCTGAAAAGCCTTCGTTTAGGTAACGTTGAGAGAATGAATTATCCATATCTAAGATGTCCATCTTTTCATCTAGGCTACGAATGAATTTCATGAGAGAAATCTCGTTGCCTTCGCCACGCTTGGTATTGACAGCAGAGCGAAGGAAATCCGCCGTCGTCACACCACTCACTTCACTTGGGTATTGCATGGCTAAGAAAAGGCCAGCTTTTGCTCTCTCATCTACTTCCATTTCAAAGAGATCTTCACCGTCTAGTTCTGCTTGACCGCCTGTCACCTCATAGTTTGGATGGCCCATTAAGGCAGATGCTAATGTACTCTTACCCGTCCCGTTTGGACCCATGATGGCATGGATTTCTCCACCTTTTACTTCTAAGGAGAAATCTTTTAAGATTTCTTTATCTTCAATCGCCACTTTTAAGTCTTTGATTTTTAAGTGTGGTGCTGACATCGTTGAATACCTCCTACATAATCTAAGTATTTGAAAGGATTTGCTCCTCTGTTCTCTGATTAGTAATTATCAGTGATTATCATTTGACCTTCATTATAGTATATCATATGCAGAAATCAAGAAAAGTACTTAACCATAATCTAAACGGATGGAAGTTTGATAACTAGTTAAGATTTCTAGCATATGCTCTCTCAGTGTTCTTCTATCGGTGACTAGAACAATTTTACGTTGGAGCAACTCCATTCCCAACTAATTAATTATAATTATTATTAATTAGTACTTCTTATATTTTAACACAGACAAAAAGGATTTGCACACATTTGCAAATCCTTTTTAATTGCGTCATAATCGATCAAACTGCTGCTCTATATCATAGTACGTCTTCAATGATGACCTTATTTTAGTTTACTATCTAATTGTGAGACCACTCGCATACTCTTCTGATACTCTTTTTCTCGTTCTTTTTCCACTTTCACCTGTTGGTCAAAAGACTCATCATACTCTGCATAGGACAAGCCATGTACACGATACATCGCTTGCTCCATTTGGGGCGTCGTTTCCGACTTGGTGGAAGAAATAATTAATCACAATCCTTTCTTGTTTTCTTCCGTTTCATTTTATCATGTTTTAACCCAGCCCCAAAACAGTGTGTAGTTGTTGCAACTCTTCTGACTACAAGTGACACCATGTTAGGTTTTCTCACCACGTTATCGTGTACATATCCCTCGTTATGCTCCATATAACTTCATTAATGTTGCGTACGGTTTAAATGTGCCAAGCATTCTTGTACGAGTGTCACACCTTGGCTCATCGTTGCGCCACCGCCAAATGCTGCACACACGCCAACCACTTCTAAGATTTCTTCATCTGTTGCGCCTTTATGTAGTGCTTCTTGAGTGTGATAGACGATACAATATTCATCTTGGGAAAAGATGCTGATCCCTACCCCGATTAGATGCTTCATCTTTTTATCCAGCGCGCCTTCTTCAAAGCAAGCACCGGTGAAATCATTATATCGCTTTGCAATCTCTGGCATTTTCTCTTCAAAATGTCCTAAACCCTCTTTATACTCTTGCAGCCATAACTGTACTTCATTCTCCATAGGTTCCTCTTGCATGGAAGCATTCTCCTTTCTGATCTTCATGTTTGTCCTTATCTTACCCTACGGCAAACAAAAAATACCTGCTTACGAAGCATAAAAAACTTCGGTAAGCAGGTCACAGACATCCTTTTATCGGACAGAACTAACACGATCTTTTTAGAACTAACCGATTTGATGATTTAGTTTTTTATGATTGAGTTTGATTAAAAGGCCGGGATCACATTGCCTTCGTAATTTTCTTCGATAAACTGGCGCACTTCTTCTGACGTGATCGCTTCTACTAAGGCTTGAATACGCGGATCATCTTCTTGTCCTTCAATTGTGGCAACCACATTCACGAATGGGTTATCATCAGGAGATTCTAAGATCAGGGCATCTTCCGCTGGAGAGAGGCCTGCTTCTAACGCATAGTTCGTGTTAATAATAGCCAAATCCCCATCTTGGTATAGCGCGGGTAGCGTCGCAGCCTCGACACCTGTAAATTCCAATTCTTTCGGGTTATCAACGATGTCATCTACAGTGCCGTTGAACCCTACACCTTCTTCTAATGTGATTAAGCCTTCTGACTCTAGTAAGGCTAGGAAACGGCCTTCTTCAGATACGGCCATCGGGTGTAAGATTGTAGCTCCCTGAGGAAGTTCTTCTATAGAATCATAGTGGGCAGAGTATGCGCCCATCGGTTCGATATGCACACCGACAACGTCTACGAGATTATATCCTGCTGCCTCATTCTCAGCTTTTAAATAAGGAATGTGTTGAAAAAAGTTGGCGTCGATTTCGCCAGCGTCCAATGTTTGGTTAGGTGTTGTGTAATCTGTAAACTCGACGATGTCTAATGCGATTCCTTCTTCTTCAAGCATCGGTTTTACAAATTCTAAAATTTCAGCATGAGGGACCAAGGTTGCCCCCACTGTTAACTCTTGCACTTCTTCCCCATTTTCATTTCCAGCACCTTCATTATCTCCACCTTGCCCTTGTCCACATGCCGCAAGAACTAAGATAAGAGCAAAAATAAAGCCAAACTGTAAAATTTTCTTCATGGTTTTCTCTCCTTTTTCTTTTTTATTATTTTTGGGTTATTGATATATATTTTAAACTTTACCGCTTGTCTATTTTCCTAACGATAAAGTCCCCAAGCATCTGAAAGATTTGTACCATAATAATGATGTTTATCGTTGAAATCCAGATGACATCCCACTGGTGACGCTGGTATCCCATGAATGCCAAGTGTCCTAATCCGCCCGCCCCAATCAGTCCAGCCATAGCGACATAGCCAATAAGTGCAATTCCTGTGACGGTAATGCCTGATACTAACGCCGGTTTAGATTCAGGAAGCAATACTTTATATATAATCTGGAGGTTGGACGCGCCCATCGACTTAGCCGCTTCAACAACCCCTTTTGGAATTTCTCTGAGACCAATTTCAACTAATCTGGCGTAGAATGGCGCAGCACCAATAACTAGAGCAGGAATCGCTGTTTTAGCCCCGATGGCACTACCTAATAGCGCTCTAATGATAGGGACGAGTAAGATTAAAAGAATAATGAAAGGAATAGAGCGAAAAATATTCACAAATGCGCTCACAGCTCTGTATAGCTTCTGGTTTTGCCATGGGTTCCCCTCAGCCGTCATATACAGGAGTATGCCAAGTATCACGCCAAAGATGGCAGTGAAGAGAATGGACACGCCCATCATATACAGTGTCTCTACAGTCGCATCCCATACTCGGTCCCAGCGTACATTGGGCACGACATCTTGCTGAAACCCATTCAATAGGTCTGTCATGTTGCTAACACCTCCACTTCTACTCCTTGATTTCGGAGGTAGGTCAGTCCTTTCTCTATGTCACGATCTTGACCACTAATGTGCAGTATGAGTGTCCCGTAGGAAGAATCTTTAAGACGACTCACCTTCCCTTGCAGGATATTCACTTCTAATGTTGTTTCTCTGATTAACCCGTTAATGATTGGCTTTTCCGCCTCTTCGCCAACAAAGTGACATTGTATCACTTGGCCACCATCGATGTCCCAATCCGCATGTACTTCTAATGCTTCATTCGACTCGGTCACCTGCTTCACAAACCTTCGCGTCATATCTTGCTGCGGATTCTGAAAGACCTCTATGACATGACCCATTTCAACAACTTTCCCACTATCCATCACCGCCACTCTGTCACATATCTTGCGGATAACATGCATTTCATGTGTGATAAGGACAACTGTTAATCCTAGCTTTTTGTTGATGTCTTGTAGTAATTGCAAAATGGCATCCGTTGTCTTAGGGTCCAAGGCTGAGGTGGCTTCATCACATAGTAACACTTTTGGATTATTGGCCAATGCGCGCGCAATCCCGACACGTTGTTTTTGTCCGCCACTCAGTTGTGATGGATACTGGTCCTCTTTACCTTCTAGCTCAACTAAACGTACCAGTTCCATGACCCTCTCTTCCCGCTGCTCAGGTGGGACTTTTGCTATTTCTAAGGGAAATGCGATGTTCTCCTTGACGGTCCGTGACCAGAGCAAATTAAAGTGCTGAAAGATCATGCCGATTTCTTGTCTCTGCTTTCGCAATTCAGTAGAGGGGAGTGCACTGATATCAACACCATCGATGTGGACGGCGCCACTCGTTGGCCTCTCAAGCAGATTTAGCATACGAATGAGTGTACTCTTCCCAGCTCCACTATAACCTATGACCCCAAATACTTCCCCTTTTTGGATGTCTAACTGTACATGGTCCACCGCTGTTACGGATTGTTGATTCCCACGGAAAACTTTAACCACGTCTTGTAAGTTAATCATCCTACCACCTCACTTTCTATTTAAACAATATAGATCCATCGTTAATACATTGTAGCGAACAGCAAATACATCCATAAAAAAAATCCTTTCAGCTTCAAAGCGGAAAGGATGCGAGTTATTATCTTCATCCTCTCATCACTCGAAGATTTACCTCTTCGCAGGAATTGGCACCTTTCCTTCATGTCGTCCACGAAGGCGGTTGCCGGGTTTCATAGGGCCAGTCCCTCCACCTCTCTCGATAAGAGTGCATGTATCATTCAGTTTATAAGTCACTGAAGAAGATAATAACATGACTTTATTTAGTTGTAAACCGTTTTGTTAAGCATGAAAAAGTTGGCAGTTCTATCTCCAACTGGCTTAAGCCAGCAATATCTTCTGCGAATGTATTTAATCACGTTCTAAGGTGTCGTTGCAAGGTGAAGCCAACTCTTATTATCATGGGTGCTTTGAGCGTCATCCAATTGTCCATTGACGTCATTTTTCATGTTCTCTTGGGATTTAGGTCCGTTTTGATGTCCATTCCCATGTTCCCCTTTACCCGGTGTGTGTTTTTTTTTATCATCGGAGCTTGATCCAGATGACTCACGTTGTTTCTCTTTGTTATCTTTTTCTAAACCGGGAGGGATAAATAATAGGCCTGGTGCATTCAAACGTCCTTTACCGGACTTTTTTTCCTCAGAGGCACCTTCTTCATCCGAACTTTCAGTCATACCTTCAACTTCTATATTAACGCTTTTATCTTCAGAGTCTGGATGATTGCCATTGTTGCCTTGGCCTTTGTTGTTACCTTGGCCTTTGTTACCATTGCCTTTATTGCCTTGACCCTGGTTACCTTGGCCTTTATTGCCTTCACCTTTGTTACCTTGGCCTTTGTTGCCTTGATTGTCTTGACCCTCATGACCTTGGCCTTTGTTACCATTAACACCTTTACCGTTTTCTTGACCTTCTTCAGAAGCGTTATGATGTCCATTCGATTGACCTGGTTGTTCATCTACATCCTCTTCAGCTTCACCATTGTCCTTATGATTGGATATCACATTTTGTAAGCCGTTAAACTCTTGTGCCAACTCCGCAATGGATTGACCTTTTAATTCCTCAAGGTTGATGTCTACCCCTTGTTCTTTAGCTCCCAAATAAATGGAGTAACGCCCGGTAGACATACCCTCTTCTTGCGCTTTCGTACGTACCTCTTCATCCACTGTTACTTTGTGAAGCTTCACTTTGTTCTCTTGTTCTGCCTCTGTTTCCTCTACAGGCTCATGACTGACTTCACTCTCGATAAGCTGTAAGGCAGTATCAACGTTTTCTGTGTATTTCGTTTCACTATCTTGGTCAACGAATGACGTGGCTAATAGCACATCTTGGTTCCCCTCAAGAAAGCCATCGATTCTTGCTTGGGAAATCACGTCATATGTTAGTTCTGGAAGTGACTTTCCTTTCCATTCATCACTAAGATGTGAAACTAGGAGCTTCCCATCATCATTTAGAGGTTCTAAACTAATGACTTCCATGGACTTATTAAGGCCCATTTCGATACTAGGATTGATGTCGATGTTGACATAGGCTACTGCGGTATCATCAGCTCCAAAAGGGACGAGGGCGAACATGGATGCGAATACTAATAAGAAGGAAGCGACTAAGGCTAATGCTGGTACAGTTTTCTTCTTTCTGCTTTTGACTTCGAACGGTACAACTTGAGCAGAAGGTACGTCAACTTCCATTCCAACTTCCCAGTGCAGTTTGTTTGCTTTGACTTTACGGAATTCGCCTTCAGGGGTCATGACAACTGCTTCGTCATTTTTCATTTCTAGAATGAGTCCCTTATTCACTGATTTCCCTCCCTTCTTTCATGTCTTCCTCTGGCTCGATATAGGATTGCAGTGATTCATACCCTCCGATATAAATCAACGCCATCGCTATTATATACTTTCGATTCCTCTCTACCGTTTTACGACTGCAGTTCACAAATTTTAATAATTCTTTCATCGGAAGTTGCTTTTTTTCCTTTAAATGAAAAACAAATTCTTGGTGTGTGGCGAGGGTTTTGGCGATTTGCTTTGCATTTTCTCTAGCATCTACATGCTTAGGACATAGGGTGACCAAATCCTGGAAGGTGATGTCGTACTCCTTGAGTAGCTCCTGGTAATCAGCGATATCCATTCTACGACGTTCAATTTCTTGGTGCTGTTGATACTGGTTGACAGAGGCGTGAACTTGGGCGATGCTTTCTTGTTGCTGTTCCTCATCTGTTGATTCTGTTTCTAAGAAGATATCACGCGTTTGTCTCGTTTCCTTACGTATATAATCAATCACACGACGACGAATGACCATTTCCGCAAAAGATAGAAACGATGTGCCTTGTTGGTTTTCGTAGTGGTTAATCGCTTCGTTAAACGCTTCAATAGCCACACTATACTCATCACGAGATTGGTCAATATACTGTTTACAGACCTTAGAAGCGACTTTCGCTATAAAAGGCTGATACTTTCTAATAAAATCATTTCTATATTGGGAATCATACTTGGCTTCTGTCACCAAAGCATGGATGTCTTCTGACTGTTCTTGGCGCTTTTTCTTCCATTTCCCTAGAATCATTGCTATCAAGTGAATTCACCTCGCCATACTACTATATCGTCTTTAAACCTCTCTTTATGTGGGGAAGTCCACATTCGTCAAACTATATCATCATTTTACATATTTCTACCTTCGTTTACTAGAGACTTCATTCCTGTTTTTATAAAGGAATTTTTTGTTTGGAATCTAGCACTTTATCAGGTCTTCTATAAAACACGTAGTAGAAATAAACAGAACCCACGATATAAAGGGCCGCTGTGAGGCTAAACACGTAAGCATAACCCCAGTAAGCACCATATCGACTAACGATATACGAACTTACAGGTCCCATACACGCCCATCCTAACATAAATATTGTTTGTCCGACACTATTCGCCAAACCTTTCATATTATCGTCTACTTTATCCATCATGACCGACATTTGGATAGGATTACCCGCATTCATCAATGCTTGACGAAACAAGAAACCGACCGAGGCGAGATAGAAGTTGTTTGTAAAACCGGTGAGGAGTAGGAACGGAATGGACAATAGCTGTAAAACAACCACCGCCCTTACTTCGCCTATTCGTTTAACAATCGCTGGACCAATGAGCATAGCAACGGCCGTAGCCGCTTGCCCTAGCGAGACCACCAACCCTATGGATGTGTTAGACGCTTGGAATCGGTCAGCAAAATACACGTTTAAATACGGAATCACCAGCCCCGCCCCAAAACCGATGAGCATCTGAGCCACTGCAAATAAACCGATGATTTTTATTGATGTATGATGTTGGACCAATGCGCGCTTGAGGTTACCCTTGGTTAACATACTCGTTAGTGTTTTATGTTGCTTCACTTTCCCCTTTTCCTGCAGCATACTAATGGGTAAAAAAGCTAAAAAGGACATTCCTGTGCCGATGAGTAGAGTTGTACGTAAACTTATCAGCTCTGTCATTCCAAACCATAGATGTAACACGTCCGCCAACGCTCCACCACCCATGTTACCAATCACGTTAGCCACCATCATTAATGCAAAATTAAGGCTGAAAAGATGCACCCGCTGTTCCTTCGTTGAATTCTCCGATAGCAACGGAATAGCGGATACTTGAATAAAGGATGAGAATAAGCCTGTCATAAACGCCGTAAGAATCAACCCCGTCTCCACTTCCAATATGGCACGCAGGACAAAACTAACGACAGTAAAAAGTAACCCAACGGCAATGATTTTTTTTCGGCCCAGTTGATCGCTAAGGATACCAGCAGGAATGAGAATAATAGCCGCTGCTAGTGACTGCATGGCCACCATATTTCCGATCACGGTCTGATCAAAGCCCAGCGCTTTGACGTATAAATTATACATAATCATGAACATCCCCATGCCCACTTGAAAAAGAACATTGGCCCATAAAAAAAGGCGTACATTTCGGTTGTAGCCTTTGATTTGCTTTATCCAATCATGTATGACAGTCATTTTGTTGTCCTCACTTTCATGCCACAATTCAATGACATCATCAATGTCATTACTTCGAATCACTAAACAAAATTATACTTTAAGACTGATCACATAGGAAGGTTAATATTTAAAATTTTGCGACATCCATACAAAGGATGACAATGCGTGAGGATAGGACACTAAGCGGCCATTTTTTGGATGAAGTGAAACTTTCCGAAAGTTTGATCCGTCTAGAGCTTCAAGATTCTAGAGAATAATGCCATATGGAAAGGAGCATGGGTTTATTTGAAAAAGATACTTTTATTTGTGACTGTAAGTGTGTGTATGTTTGCTACCGGATGTTCTGTCAACAGTGAAGACACAACACTCGGTTTACAACCATCAGCTTCTCAACAAAATCAATCCGGTGAGCATGATAACCAATCTTCAAAGACATCGACTGTGGATGAAATTAAAGATATGGATTACCAAGGAACCGTTATTTCAAAGAAAGTCTCCGACGATGGCCAACGAATATTAGTAGCTGATAACATTGCCCCTGATGATTTAAAGAAATATTCAGCGAAGGAATTAGCCTCAAAAGCGTTATCAGAAGATGTGGATATTGCTTGGTATACGATTGATCCTAATACTTATAGCAAATTAGAAATTGGTCAAAAAGTAGGGATAGACCTTGCATCTAATAGACAACTCGATAGTAGACCACCCATAAGAGGCGCTGAAAAAGTCATAATGATAAATTAATTTTTGTTCAAGTACAACCTGGATGGGATTGATACACTTGAAGATAGCTTTTCTGATGCCAAACAACAAAAGTTAAAAAAAGGAGTTAAGGAAAAATATAAATCACTATTCTAAGAGAAAATAAAAGATTTGTACACAAGTGTGGCCACCTAGGTTCCTTTTAGGTGGCCACATTAGATTATTTTATACGACTTGCTCATTAGTGTCATCGTTATTCGTTTTCGATTCCTCTTGTTGGCGCTTCTTCTTTTCTTCCTCAATTAGTTCTCGGCGTAACACTTTTCCAATAATCGATTTTGGTAGTTCCTCTCTAAATTCATATATATGGGGAACCTTATAGGAGGCAAGGTGTCTTCTGGAAAATTGGTCCAGTTCTTCCACCGTGAGTGTTTGACCTTCCTTTGCAACGATGTAGGCCTTCACTGTTTCTCCTCTGTATTGATCAGGAATGCCGATCACAGACGCCTCCATCACTTTGGGATGTTCAAAAAGGATCTCTTCAATCTCACGAGGATAAATGTTGAAGCCCCCGGCGATAATCATATCTTTTTTGCGATCCATAATATAGAAAAAGCCTTCCTCGTCCATTTTGGCAATATCCCCGGTATATAGCCAGCCATCCCTTAAGACTTTATCCGTTTCCACTACTCTTTTCCAATAGCCTTTCATCACTTGTGGTCCTTTGACGACTAGTTCACCCACTTCACCAGGAGGTAAGGTTTCTCCTGTTGACAAGTTGACGATCTTAGCTTCTGTATCGGGCCAGGGGACGCCGATTGAACCGATTTTGCGTTTCCCCCAGATCATATTGGCATGAGTGACGGGGGAGGATTCTGTCAGGCCGTATCCTTCTACCAGGCGCCCTTTTGTAAGCTGTTCGAATTTTTCTTGCACTTCAACAGGGAGAGGGGCTGAACCACTGATACACGAATGTATAGAAGAAAGATCATAACGTTCGATGTTAGGATGGTTAATAATAGCGATATACATTGTAGGAGCCCCTGGGAAGATCGTGGGTCTCTCATCTTGAATCGTTTTAAGTATCAAATCCGTATCGAATTTAGGTATTAATAGTAAGGTGCCCCCCATATAGATAGATAAGTTCATGACGATACTCATACCATACACGTGGAAAAACGGAAGCGCAGCTAACAGTTTCTCTTTACCTTCTTTTGATCGGTGCAACCATTGTCTTGACTGGAAAGCATTCACGACAAGATTATAATGAGTGAGCATGACGCCTTTCGGCTTGCCTGTGGTGCCGCCCGTATATTGTAGGAGGGCGAGGTCCTCCCGTGGATGAATGTGGACTTGTGGTTCAGATTGCCCAGCTTGTCCTACAAGAAAAGTGCGCCATCTCTCGACCCGATCATGCTGAGGAACATGAGTTTGCAAGCCATCTTTTTTCGCTTTTAAAGGATATAGTAAATTCTTGGGGAAAGGCAGATAGTCTTTTAGTGAAGTGATGACCACCTTCTCCAAGGGGGTTTGGTGCATGATTTTCTCGATGCGCTTATAGATAATATCTAAGCTAAGCAAGACCTTTGCTCCGGCGTCATTTAACTGATATTCCAACTCTCTCTCTGTGTACAAAGGGTTTGTTTGTACGACGATGGCACCAGCCATGAGTGCACCATAATAGCCTATAACTGCTTGTGGACAGTTCGGGAGCATGATGGCCACGCGGTCACCTTTTTTAACCCCGTTTAATGTAAGCGCATTCGAAAATTGGCAGCTCAAATCATACAGCTCCTGGTAAGTTAACGTCTTACCTAGAAATTGTAAGGCAATATGCTGTGGATACTTTTTTGTTGCTTCTTTCAAAAATGTGGGTAAGCTCACGTTCGGGTAATCATAATGGGGCTGTATCTGGGGTGGGTAATGCTCAGACCAGGGTATACGGTTTGCCATTCCACCTTCACCTCTCTCAAGATTATAGGCTGAAGAGGGCCCAGGCCCCCTCCGCTTAAACCACGTATTTCTCCGCTGCAATGACCTTTTGAGCAATATGTCTCTTTTTACTGATATAAGACATCGGCTGGCGTTTGGTTAGCTTTTTCAATATGGAGAGCTGAGTTCGTAACATATCACCCGACTCCATTTCCGTTATAACGTCTTTGGCCCATTTTTCCATCTTTTCCATAGACTCATGGACGAAGACTTCTGTCATGTCAATGGCCTGCTTTGCTTTAGGCTCCCCTCCTTTATCTCGTATTTTTTTTGTGCGTAAAAGCATGCTTTCCATCGCAAAGATCTGAATAATCATGTCACTCAGTTTGCTGACAATCTCCTGTTCTTGTTCTAGTTGTTCTTGATATTTTTCAAAGGCAAGACCGCTTGTCATGAGAAAGATCTTCTTAGCCATGGCCAAGAGATGCTGTTCTTCCTCTAGAGGTTCGCTAAAGGATTGTTGGGGGAACATCTCTAGCAGCTCCGACTGTAAAGCTTTTGCCTCCTGTATCAGAGGGAGCTCGCCCTTCATGGCTTTTTTGACCAGCGTGCCTGGAATGAGTAAACGATTAATCTCGTTCGTGCCTTCAAATATGCGATTAATTCTAGAATCACGATATAGACGTTCGATTTTGTATTCTTGAATAAATCCGTATCCGCCATGTATTTGGACACCTTCATCCACAACATCATCCAATACTTCAGAACCAAACACTTTGTTAATCGAGCATTCTATGGCGTACTCAGCGATGCCTTTGGCTAGTTGCAAACCGGCTGACGGGTCATCGTTATCGATGCCCTGTAATCCTTCATCTATTAGACCTGATGTTCTATATACCATACTTTCAAGTGCGTAGGTCATGATGGTCATGTCAGCCAGTTTGCTCCCCACTAATGGGAACTTAGAGATGGGTGTGCCGAATTGCTTACGTTCATTGGCGTATGTTGCTGAGAGTTTAATTGCTTCTTTGCTGGCGCCCAAACAACCGGACCCTAGCTTAAATCTCCCAATATTCAAAATATTAAAGGCAATGAGATGGCCTTTGCCTACTTCCCCAAGGACATTTTGTACAGGCACTTGCACTTGGTCAAGGATGAGCGGACATGTCGATGAACCTTTAATCCCCATCTTTTTCTCTTCTGGTCCTATACTGACGCCCTCCATGGATTTTTCCACTATAAACGTACTAAAATGTTCACCGTCTACCTTAGCGTAGACGATAAATATATCGGCAAATCCCGCGTTCGTGATGAACTGTTTCTGTCCTTCTAAGACGTAATGCTGTCCATCTGCGCTTAAAACAGCCGTCGTCTTGGCCCCGAGTGCGTCCGAGCCGGAAGAAGGCTCTGTTAAGCAATAAGCTGCTATTTTTTCCCCAGTGGCGAGTGGGGGCAGGTATTTTTCTTTCTGCTCTTTTGTGCCAAAAAAGACGATAGGCAATGTGCCAATCCCAGTGTGAGCTCCGATGGATAAAGATATAGATGACCCTTTGGACAGTCTTTCATTAATCAATGTAGAACTGACTTTATCTAAATCTAATCCTCCGTAAGCCTCAGGGATATCTGCCCCCAGTATGCCTAATGCTCCTGCTTTTTGAATCATCGTGACGGAGAGATCATAGTTTAATCCTTCTATTTGTTCGTCCATCTTATTGACTTCAGCTTCAAGAAAATCGCTCGCGGTGTCGGCCATCATTTTTTGTTCATCTGTAAAGTCTTCAGGTGTGACGATATCCTGCGTGCTAGATTCTTCAATGAGGAATGCGCCTCCTCGTTTGTGGGCTTGTATGGTATGCATGTGAATGGCTCCTTTCAATTTAGGGTTTGGCTTCCTCCGACTTGGAGCTCGGCCTTGATTCTTTTCGACTTGGGCATGGCGTTGGCTCCTCTCTCTTCGCTTCTCGACTCTGCTCAAAGGAAGCTTCGACAGGGAACTCGGCCTTGATTCTCTTCGGCTTTGGCAAGACTTTGGCCAAGCCCCTCTCTCCGCTTCTCGAGCTTCGCTCAAAGGAAGCTTCAACATGGGGCTCGGCCTTGCTCCTTTTCGACTTGCGCAAGGCGTTGGCTGAACTCCCTCTTCTGCTTCTCGAGCTTTGCACAAAGGAAGCTCCGACAGGGGCTCGCTCTAGCGTCTTTTTATTGCGACTCGATTATGAATGAACTTCGAGGATGCCAGCTGCACCCATGCCACCACCGATACACATGGAGACGATGCCTGTGCCACCGCCACGTCGGCGGAGTTCGTGGATGAGGGTGGTGGTAAGTTTTGTACCGGTGCAGCCTAATGGGTGACCGAGTGCGATCCCCCCACCGTTGACGTTCACTTTGTCTCTCGGTATGTCTAGTTCTTTTATGATTTGGATACATTGTGAGGCGAAGGCTTCGTTAATTTCGAACAGGTCGATGTCATCTAGGTTGAGGTTTGCGAGTTCGAGTGCTTTAGGTATGGCTTTTACGGGGCCAACTCCCATATATTCAGGTTCTACGCCACCTAAGGCGAAGGTTTTAAAGGTGGCAAGGGGCTTGAGACCGAGTTCTTCGGCTTTGTCTTTACTCATGACGACGACGGCCGCGGCACCGTCACTGGTTTGTGAGGCGTTACCTGCTGTAACACTCCCTTGTACGGCAAAGGCCGGCCGTAATTTGGTTAGTGCTTCTATGGACGTATCTTTACGCACACCTTCGTCCTCAGCAAAGGTGAATGATTCTTCCCACACTTTGCCGTCCTCTGTCACTCCTTTTTTCTTAACCTGAAGTGGGATGATTTCCTCTTTGAAACGATTGTTCTCTAGGGCATCCGCCGCTTTCTGATGGCTACGATAGGCAAATTCGTCTTGTTCTTGCCGTGATATATCGTATTTTCGAGCCACGTTTTCTGCTGTGTGCCCCATACTGATGTACACTTCAGGCATATCTTCGACTATGTCTGGATGGGGAGATAGTTTGTGACCTGTCATCGGCACTGCACTCATACTTTCAATTCCACCAGCCACGATAATATCGGCGTGACCGACCATAATTCTTTCGGCTGCCATAGCAATGGATTGCAGGCCCGAAGAACAAAATCGATTAATGGTCATCCCAGGGGTTTGAACGGGATACCCAGCGTATAATGAGACAATGCGGGCGAAATTCAAGCCCTGTTGTCCTTCAGGCATCGCACACCCAATGATGACATCTTCTACCATCTCTTTTTTTAGTCCGGGGGCACGATCGATCACGCCTTCTAATACCGTTTTCCCCATATCCTCTGGTCTCGTTTGGGCTAAGCTTCCTTTTTTAGACTTGCCTACAGCTGTCCGGGCAGCTGAGACAATAACCGCCTCTCTCATCTGTGTTCCTCCTTCATACGAGATGATCGTCTGACTAATTAGAGTCCATTCGATCGTTTTAACTGAGCGATCCTTTCAAATCCTTTAATTACGTAACGGTTTCCCTTTCGTTAGCATGTGTTGAATTCGCTGTTGGGTTTTGGGTTCACCACATAAGCTTAAAAATGCTTCACGTTCGAGGTCGAGTAGGTATTGTTCAGATACTTCTGATCGAGCTGGTACGTTCCCGCCGGCTAGCACGTGAGCTAGCTTGTTGGCGATCTTTTTGTCATGATCGCTAATATAGCCTCCTTGATACATGGTGTAGATGGCTAACTGCAAGACAGCTTTACCGTTTTCACCTAGCACTTTGATTTTCTCTTTTGGTGGTGGCGTATAGCCCTCGGCTGTCATTTGGAGGGCAGCTTGCTTAGCCTCGTGTACAAGATAATCACGATTCATCACAACGTCGTCATCCGTCTGGAGTAAGTGTAGACGTTTCGCTTCACTCGCACTTGTAGCCACTTTGGCCATACCGATCGTTTCAAAGAAGTGATTCAGTAACGGCTGGGGGTCGGCCTCTTTGTGATTCTTTGCCCACTGACTGGTTCTCAACGCCGTTTCTTTACAACCCCCGCCACCAGGAATGAGGCCAACACCGACCTCCACTAAGCCATAATATGTCTCTGAAGCGGCAGAGACTTGGTCTGTGGCCATACACACTTCAACACCGCCACCGAGTGTCATTTGGTGTGGGGCTGCGACGACGGGTTTTTCGAAATACTTTAAGCGGAATAAAGTTTGTTGGAATTGTCTAATCATAAAGTCTACTTCTTCCCATTCTTCGTTCTGTGCTTCCATGAGGAGCTGCATGATGTTCGCACCGACACAGAAGTTACGGCCTTCATTGGCAATGACGAGTCCCCGATAATTTTTTCTGACCTCTTCCATACTGTTTTGGATCATCAGTAAGATGTCTGTTCCGATGGCATTATTAGGAGAATGGAATTCCAGGCAGGCCACATCATCCCCGATATCAATCAGACTGGCTCCAGCATTAGATTTAATGACCTGATTTTGCTCTTTGAAATCTTGCAAAGAAAGCTTGTGTGGGTCTTTTTCTAACTTTTTCAGTCCTTCTTGAGCAATGTAAAAAATGTGGCCGTCTTCTTTTTGATAGAAAGTTTGATGGCCTTGTGCGATCCATTCTTTGACCCAGTCCGGCACCGAGAGTCCGTCTTGTGTCATCCGCTCAACGGATGCTTCCAAGCCGATCGCATCCCAGACTTCAAACGGTCCTAGATCCCAGTTAAAGCCCCATTTCATCGCTTGATCAATCTGAGTGATGTCATCGGCGATTTCTCCTCGTTTTTCCGCGGCATAAACGAGTACTTGACTAAGCAGACGCCAAGCAAGTTCAGCATAGCGGTCTCCTTGCTCTAAAAACGCTTTAAGCTTGGGACCTACGCCCTTCACCTGTTTCACTGCTTCTATGGAAGGGGCTTTGATTTTCTGACGAGGGTGGTAGGTGAGGTCTTCGATATGAAGGGTTTTGATCTCACTTCCCTTTTCAGTTTTTACTTTTTGATAAAAGCCTTTTCCACTCTTTTCCCCTATATGGCCTTGTTCTACCATATTTTGTAGAAAGTTGGGCAGTGTAAAGACTTCCTTTTCTTTCTTATCCTCTACATTCCGATGTACGTTATTGGCGACATGTACAAAGGTGTCGATGCCGACCATATCAAGGGTTCGAAAGGTGGCGCTTTTAGGACGCCCCATCACACGGCCACTCACAGCGTCTATCTCATCTACCGTATAGCCGTTTTGTAACTCTTGAAGAGCTGTCATGAGGCCATAGGTGCCAATGCGATTGGCAATAAAGTTAGGCGTATCTTTTGCCGTGACAACGCCTTTTCCGAGTTTCTTTTGACAAAACTGATGCATGAAAGATATGAGTTCTGGGTTTGTTTTTGCATGTGGAATGATTTCTAGTAGCTTCATATATCTAGGGGGGTTAAAGAAATGTGTGCCTAAGAAGTGTTGTTGAAAGGCTTCCGATCGTCCTTCAACCATATCATGGATGGAGATGCCTGATGTGTTCGTACTCACAATGGTACCTGGGCGCCATACGCTTTCAATCTTAGCCAATAAAGTTTGTTTAATGTCGAGTCGTTCCACTACGACCTCGATAATCCAGTCTACGTCCTGAAGGGATGAAAGATGGTCTTCTATATTCCCTGGTGTGATATGCGAGACGAGACTGGGCTCAAATAGAGGGGCTGGCTTCGTCTTTCTTAGCTTGGCTATCGCTTGTGTCGCTAAACGGTTGCGAACGTGAGGGGACTGTAATGTTTCACCCTTCTTTTCCTCGTTTGGTGTTAATGTTTGAGGCACAATGTCGAGTAGTAGGCTCGGTATACCTGCGTTTGCTAGATGGGCAGCGATTGCGGCCCCCATCACGCCAGAGCCTATAACGGCTGCTTTCTTAATTTGTCTTTCCGCCATCTTGATTCTCCTTCCTCTCCTTTGGAATCGTTTTCAAGTCAACCGGCGAAACATAGGATTTATCATACTAGGTTAGGATGATGTCCACCTCCATTTATCTTTATGACCATTTTCAGCGTTATAGTAGGTTAAGGGGGTCTGTCTCGGAATTGCCTCTAATATAGGTTCTCATTGACATTAAGCATTGTAGGGCATAAAATACTTATAACTGAATGAATACTCATTCATTTACGTTTGATTTTATCATAGAGGTGATAGGATGACAAGAACAAAAAGTGGAGAGAAATACCAGCTTATTCTGAGTGCAGCATTAAAAGTTTTTGCAGAAAATGGGTTTTATCAATCACAGGTCTCCAAGATTGCCAAAGAAGCAGGGGTCGCTGATGGCACGATTTATTTATATTTTAAGAATAAAGAAGACCTCCTTATTCAGCTGTTTGCCGAACAATTGGGATCGCTGATTAGTAAAAGTAAACAAAAGATAGATAACGCAAACGATGCCAAAGAAGCGCTGTACATGATATGTGCCACGCACTTCGAAGAGCTTGAACGTCAGATTGACCTCGCTTATGTCACCCAAATTGAGTTAAGACAAAGTTCTATTGAATTAAGAAAAGCGATCGGGCAAACGGTTAAACCATACTTCAAGTTAATAGAAACGGTGATCAGGAGAGGCATAAACGAAGGGATCTTTCGTGCCAATGTGGACCCTAAACTTTATCGATTACTTATCTTTGGTGCGATGGATGAGGTGGTTACATCATGGCTCATTTCAGGGCAAAAATATAGCTTATCTAATCAAGTGGACCAAACGTTGTCCTTCTTACTTGAAGGTGTCAGCACTTAATATACAGATAAAAGGTGTACGTTAAAATGTGACCATTTGAAGCGGTATAGGATATGGAGAAAATAAAATAAAACATTTAGTTGAGGGGACCAAACATTTGATACCCCTCTTTCCTTACTAATGTCACTACAGAAAAAAGGCTGTTTTGAACATCACTCAAACAGCCTTTTGCCGTCTATAAAATCGTCAATCGTTATCATTTATTTATGTTGAGCTTCTTTTCTTTCGTACCGTCTTAATCGTTCACTCAGAACCTTCAATCGATGGAATAACTGCATCTCCCACTCTCGATCTTTTAATTTTTTGGCCACGGAAAGTAGGTCAAGCGCGTGATCAATTTGGGAGCGGAGAACGACAGTCATTGATTGCTCTTCAATATCAATACAGTCGGAAAAAAGGTCGTGTAAATCTTGTACATCCACATAATCTCCAAAGTGGATCTCTGGAGCCTGATCACTTTGGGCGTAATCTGCTAGAATGTCGTAGTCATCTTTGATTTTGGGGTGGACTTCAATGGATTGACAAATGGGACAATAGAGTATCGGTACTTGGTGAATATAAGTATATTGATTCCGAAGTGTACCGATCGTGCCTATCATACTTGCGCCACAGCAAAAGCTCATCTTTTACGCCCTCCTTTGTATTGAATGGTTCTAATATCTTATTCGTGCTGACTTTGATAATTCCTTTTTACAAATAAAAAGTGTGTAAGAGTAAGGATATCACAGGAATTGGAAGTAAACCAGTATTAACTTCTTCCAAATTCATTCCCTCTTTCTTTTACATCTAAACGGCGTTATGTTAGGTCACACCCTTTCCGGACAACGGTTTCCCACACCGATTTAGAACCTATTAGAGTATGTAAGTCTTTCCTTCGTAGGCAAGATCAATTGGTCCTTTAAAATGCTGTCCGGCTTCTTTTACAAGTTCCTCATGTTGACCGAAATGGGGGAGGTGTGTCAGTAAAAGGCTTTGTGTCTCTAAGCGCGCTGCTAGCTGTCCCGCCTCTTCTCCCGTTAAGTGTCCTTGCACCTTACCTTTTTGGGCTCGATAAATAGACGCCTCTGAGATCACTAAATCAGACCCTGGAGCAAAGGAAAGCAGATCCTCATTCCACTCTGTGTCTGCTGTGTATATCATACGACTGTTATCAGTGCTAATGTCCATCGCTAGACAATACACGGGATGTGTCGTCGATATAAACCTTAATTTGAAAGGACCGATTGTAAGCGTTTGCTGATGCCGAATGGGGATACCTTGACAGTAGTCTTGATACGTTAAACGTTGAAATGCGTCCTTGTCTTGGTCGTGGCCATATACGGGCAACACAGTAGACCTGTTGTCTAACTGACTCTGGATCATGGTTGCATATTGTAATGATCGTAGGTCTGCGATATGGTCAGCATGATAATGGGAAAGCACCACGGCATCTAGCTTCATGAGTGGCAGGTACTGCTGTAACCGACTTAACACACCTGAACCACAGTCAACGAGGATACGATAATCGTCTTCTTCAATTAAATAACCGGAAGTGGCCTCCCCCGCTTCGGGATAAGCCCCCCAGTACCCTATAACGGTTAGTTTCATCATTGAGTCTCTCCTTCACTCACTTGTTTAAGGTTTAAATGTCTTAAACAGTAACCTGGTCTTTAATTCGTGACGTGGACCCTCAAGAAATGGGGCATCAAACGCATCAAACGTAATACAAGCCATTAATGTTCGGTAATGGAACGGGTAAAATCGTACGTAGCTGTTCCTTCTCATCAAACCGTAAGGACTGATCAGCTGATACACCCGTTGGATGAAAGAAAAAGGGTATGAGCTGTTCTCGACTCAAATGGATCGTCTTGCCACTTTCAATGAACGATAGCGCTATTAATTGATCATCTAATACCCTTATATCACAGTTTCGTCCTTCACCCTTAGCTTTGACGCTTGACAAAATATAGGGCTGGAGATCTTCAACAAACCGGTGGACGTCCATAATCTTGATGGTTCCTTGATTCGTTTCTATTCTATTATTCGTCTTCAGAGCATAAAGTATGTCCTGCCATTCCGATTCGTACCATGGAATTGGGCATTCTAGAATTCTATTAGGGTGGGCATCAAAAAAGGCCTGAAAAAGTTTGGGGGCATCTGTGGCCTCCCCTCCCCATTCAATGAGGACGGCATTCGCTGGTCCATGAGTGCTTGTGTTTGTATTAGGAGTAGGCACGCCGATCACAACGAAAGATGTGATCTTCCCCGCCGTTTCAGTCACGAACACGTGATGTTCTAGATGCCAACAGCTGGCGTAAGAGGCTGCGTTAAGTAAGCCTTGTAGTTGCTGTACTGAGAGATCGAAGGCGCACCTCCGATGACGGTAGTGGTGCCAAATCGTGAAAAGGTCCTGTGGTTGCATCGTTCGCACTTTTTTCTCATTTTCGTGATGGGGGACTTCTTGTTGCGCCTGTCTTGCACTTGTTAAATATGTCTGCTTATCGCGAGAGAAAGACTGACTTTTTAGTGAAGGGGGCAATGCTGACACAGAAGACTGTAAATCTTCTTGATTCAGAAAGAATCGTCTCACTTCTCCAAAACGTGTACAACCAACATGGGTATACAATGATCGCCAACCAGACACGAGGAGGATAGAAGCCCTTAATGTCTCAACATAGTCCAAAACTTTTTGTAGTATCTGCGAAGCAAGTCCTTGCCCTCTGTACGCGGAGTGTGTACATACCGCACCGATAGATACAGTTCGTAATGACGCACATCCAACATGAATATGAGTTGGTACAACGCCTATGAAAGATACAAGTTTATGATTGGTAAAGTAGCCAAAACAGTGCTGTATATTACTCGGTGAAAATAAATGGGGAAACGCTTTTCCCATGGAACTCTGGTCCTGATCGCGGAAAACCTGATCTGCTAGCCTTATAGCTTGGGGTATGTCCCTTGTCGCTAGTTGCCTCACTCTTTCTGTCATAAAACACCTCTTCCTCACACAAGAATAATGTCACGATGAGAAAAAGCCATCTACACTTGATGTAAATGGCTTCTCGCTTTGCTTATTTGTTTTCGATGCTTAGTCCTGCGATACGAGTTTTGCATATTCGTCCGCGGACATCAATTTTTCTAAGTCAGATTCATTAGTGAGTTCTACTACAATCATCCAACCTTTATCGTAAGAGGATTCGTTTACTAATTCAGGGGCATCTTCAAGTTCCGTGTTCACTTCTACGATTTTCCCGCTGACGGGCGCATATAGCTCTGAAACTGTTTTGACAGACTCAACACTGCCAAAGGATTGGTCTTGTTCAATCTCGTCCTCTTCCTCTGGTAGCTCAACAAATACGATATCCCCTAGTTCAGATTGGGCAAAATCCGTAATGCCTATGTAAGCTTTTTGACCTTCCACGCGAACCCATTCGTGTTCTTCACTGTACTTTAGATCTTTAGGTAAATTCAAGGGTAACCCTCCTATTACAGTAGCATATTCCTATGCAGAATAATGACGTTGATTCAAAATTTATCATACTACTTTCCCCATACGTCTGCAAACACATCTTCTTTAAAACCGATCGTCACATTCTCGTCGTCGGTGACAATCGGGCGTTTGATAAGCATACCGTCAGATGAAAGCAAGTCTAATTGTTCATCCTCAGACATCGTTGGAAGCTTGTCTTTTAGTTCCAGCTCCCTATACTTTTTCCCACTCGTATTAAAAAACTTCTTCAACGCTTGTCCAGATGTCTCCCACAAAGTTTTGAGCATTTCTTTTGGAGGAGGGTGCTCGACAAGGTGTTGAACCTCTACTTCATACCCGTTTTCTTCAAGCCAAGCCTTGGCTTTTCTACAAGAGCTTCACTTCGGATAAAGATAAGCTGTGACTTTTTTCATGTCATAGACCTCCTACTGAACCATTATCATCTATTAGTGAACATTGTAACCCTTTCTATCTTACCCTAAAAGAAGGTTCGAGTTCTAGTATTGAAGTTCTAGTGTTGAAGTGCGGTCAATGTCTATTTGATGTACGGTTAATTCGTTTATCCTAATCATCATCCGTACGGAAGACCTTGGCACCACGAATGTATTCGACATCTTTTCTTCCTTCCCTAGCGTTAACGATGCGAGCCACGGCAAAAAGATAATCTGATAATCTGTTAAGATACTGACGAACAAATGGATTAATCGTCTGTCGTTCTGCTAAGGACACCACTCTTCTTTCCGCTCTTCGCACAACGGTCCGAGCGACATGCAGATGAGCAGCAGCCTGTGTACCTCCGGGCAAAATGAATCGCTGTAGCGAAGGTGCTTCGTCCACGTAAACATCAATCCGCGCTTCAAGACGCTTAATCATGTTCTCATTCACCTTGTACTCATACTTATCTTCAGCGCCTTCCTTCATACTGAGGTCGGAGCCACAATCAAATAATTCGTGTTGTATGTCTTCTAATTCCTTCTTTAACTCTTCTTCAGCCTCATTGAGAGTAGATACAGCGACACCAACGATACTATTCGCTTCATCCACTGTTCCGTAAGCTTCAACCTGCAAGTCATCTTTGGACACCCTGCCTCCAATGATACTCGTTTGGCCCTTATCTCCCGTTTTGGTGTAGATTTTCATATCGACAACCTCCTTTACATCATATGTATTCTCACTGCTATGTCCCGTTTCCTTTCAATTGTTTGTATAGCCCGTGCCATACGTAGAGGACACGTTCAGACAATTGAGTGGCATCTTGGAGTAACCAACCGCATAAATCACGAAGGTCTCGATCAGACTTGTCCATGGGCACTACCCCTCTTCCCATTTCAAGCATAATAAGGATAACATGGTCACCGACATCACGCCTGTCCTTATGAGCGTGACATGCTCTTCTTTCCTGCTCCACATGCGCTAAAGCCTGGAGATGGTTTTGCATACGTTCTCTGAGCTCATCTATAGACTGGCCTTTATGGAGGGCCTGCTTAAGCCAACGTTCCCACCCCTCAATCACGATCGTGTCAGTCTTAACCCATACGTCACGCCAGCGTTCAAGCCTATGTCCTTCATAAGCACTGATCCACTCGCACCTATTATGATTCATTTGCGACCTTACAATCTTGCGCTTGCCTGCGTAGGCACCGCCGACCACGAGTAGCACTGCCATTCCCCCTCTTCTAGCCCAAGCCTTAGTCTTATGGCAGAGCCGTGTTGCACTTGCCACTCCCAGAATGATTTTTCCTTCACCATGGCGGACAGTATGGCTCGGATGACACCTCCATGTGTCACAACGAGGACACGAGAAAGATCGTTCGGTGCCTGTGGAATATGATCAGTCAAACAGTCTGATAAAAAAGATTGAACACGGGAAAGAAATTGATGTCCGGTCTCTCCCTGGGGAGGGCTGTAAGCTTCCCAGTCCGAAAGCCAGGATTGATAGTGCTGATTCTCTTTCAACTGTTCATACGTTAAACCTTCCCATAGACCAAAGTTTAATTCTCGTAAACGTTGGTCGACATGATAAGATTGGTAAGGTAGGAGATGCTGTACCGTTTGGACACAACGCCTGAGATCACTCGTATAACAAACATCGAAAGAAAGCGGGTGTAGGGCATCTTTTAGCATGGAGATTTCATTGATGTGAGTTGCACTTATATCTATATCTGTATGTCCAAGATATCGCTTTTGCTTATTCCATTCGGTTAGACCATGACGAACCAAATATAAATCCAACTGAGTAGTAAGCCCCATACTTCCCCTCCTTCCACACTGGCACCAATAACATCTCCGCCTATACCGCCTAAAGCACGGTTAAGATAGGAGCCAAAAACGAAAAAATAGACCGTCATTCCAGCAGTTAAAAATAAAATATATGGCCATAAAGTATGAACCATTGCAGTGCATACACAAAGGATGAGGAAGGGAATGATGAACCAACTTAAATCTTTTAGCTGTAAACCTCTCTTCCATTCCCAAGCCAAACCTTCCTCCTTATACACCGGTAAAAATAATAAGAGTAAGGCACCACCTAACCGACTGATAAAAGGGATGAGGATGAAGATTAACAAGAAGCCTGCTTGATTAAGAACATCCTGGGTCTCCCATAATGTTAGAAGCAGATAAAGTAAACTTCCTTTCCAGGCGAGCAAGAAGAAGACGGATAGGACAGCGAAACTCCCGACTTGGGGCTCCTCCATAATACGCCATTTCTTTTCTAAAGGCGCCTGTGACCCAAGGGCGTCTGAGACATCTAGCCACCCGTCTAAATGAAGACCTCCCGTCAGACCTACCCACACTGTCAAAAGAAGCAAAGTAAGAAACAGCGATGGTACATGGGGCATGAACACAGATGCCAGGAGTACAACGAACAAACCAATCACTGCACCTACCCAAGGGAAAAAGCGCAAAGCCCATACTTTCACTTGTTCATGCCATGGTGCTTGGAGGGGGACCGGTATACGAGAAAAAAACTGTAAGCTTAGGACCAGCCCATAAAACATACTTTTTAACATAATGGCTCTCCTTCCCAATCGGCTTTCCATACGTGGGGTAGACCCCCAACGACTTGCAACACGTACGTTGCCTTGTTCACCAGTATTTGATGGAGCATTTGAAGAATATGAACATATTGGTGGACCATATCGTTATCAATGATCAAGTCCTCATTTATATCGTTAGACACAATGATCAGTTCAATAGCACGAGTTGAAGCCACACTCAGCCAATGCTCTACTTCTCTTAGCACCGCTTCAAAGTGATAGTTCCGATTGAATAACGCGTCGTCTAACCATGTCGTTAAGCAATCTAGCAGTACGACGGTATGCATCGGTCGTTTTTCTAGTACATTTGACACGTGAGTCGATTCGATGGTTTGCCACTCGCTTCCTCTACGATGTTGGTGATGGCGTATACGCTGATCCATCTCTTCATCTATACGTTTTCCTGTCGCCAAGTAGACAAGACCTGATGACTGTTGTGGCCCTACCGCGCTTTGCTGTGCTTTGCCCCAAGCGATTGACTCAGCCACTGCACTCTTTCCAGATCTTGCCCCTCCTGAAATGAACGTCACCACTCGTGTCTCCTCCATTTCTCCAATGCGTGAATTAACGCCACATTATTTGATCGCTCGCTCACAGCAAAACGTAACGCCCGACCTTTAATGCCTGGGAAATAATGTGTGTGCCGAGCTAATATCCCCTGAGATAGTAAGGATTCAAACAAGTCCATCATTAAGTGGTGCTCATTCCTATGCGCTAAGCTCGGGGATATCTCTTGGTAAGCTTGCGATTCCCTGAGCAAGAAGAAGTTAGGATGAAACGGCGTCACATCAAACGCCAGTGCCTCTAATTTTGTTTGCAGGTAGGCTCTTTCCTCTGCTAACCACTGCCGCGTTCGCGCTATGAAAGTATGTTGCTGTAGTAAGAACGGAATAAGTTCCGCCGCTATCGCATTGACTGTCCAAGGAATCTGTTGACTCTTGATGCTCTGGATGATTTCAGGTGATCCTAATATGTACCCCATTCTTAAGCCTGGAACGCTAAATATCTTCGTCATAGATCGAAGGAGTATCAGATGGGAATGTCTTTTCAGCCAAGCGGTTAAGGCTTCCTCTTTAGGTAAGAAGTCTATAAACGCTTCATCAACTACAATGGTCGTCTGCGTTTTTGAAGCTGCTTGAATAAGGGTATCCATTTGATGTTGTGGGATCAGTGTGCCCGTAGGATTATTAGGTCGACATACAAGAACAACG
The DNA here is from genome assembly GCF_016745835.1 of Caldalkalibacillus salinus. Taxonomy (NCBI): domain Bacteria; kingdom Bacillati; phylum Bacillota; class Bacilli; order Caryophanales; family Bacillaceae; genus Caldalkalibacillus; species Caldalkalibacillus salinus. The sequence continues at coordinate 254,534 of NZ_JAERVL010000015.1, forward strand.
TCAACTTCTTGTAGCTGTGACACAACCTCTTCTAAAGGAAATGAAAAGTGAGCGTGGCTATCTAAAAACGAATAAGTGTATGTCAATTGGTACGCTTGACAGGCTCTTTCATACTCAGAAAACGTGGGTTGGATAATCGTCGCTTTCTTACCCTTGAACATGGCTAGGACATTAAAGATCGCTTCCGCTCCACCATTCGTGAGACAAACATGACTGGCATCGACACCAGCGTCCGCTGCAACCGCTTCAATGGCCTTGTCATAATTCGGATCTGGATAGGTCACGACTTTTTCAAACGCTTGCTCGTATACTTCTTTTGTCCCTGGTGGGGGCCCTAGAGGGTTAATGTTTGCGCTAAAATCAATATGTACATCCGTTTGCTTGTCAGGAAACAAAGCTTGTATCTGTGCAGGCTGTCCACCATGATTAGGCCATTCCATACCTCTCACGCTTCTTTCTATTATTGAAATTGTGTCATTCAGTTAATCCATACACTAACCACTAAAACAAGCAGCAAAACAAAAACAGTCCACCCACCATGCATGATACGAACAGCGTAGATAATATCTCTCTGATGTAGTAACCGTGTCATGTCGCCTAATGTCGCACAATGCGATACCCTTCCTTGGTACGTGTTTCTCCCCCCTAATTGAATGCCAAGTAAGCCAGCGGTCATCGCTTCCGACCAGCCACTATTGGGACTAGGATGTTTTTTGGCATCACGTAATGTGATGGCGATACCGCGCCTTACTGATAATGAGGGCGTGACAATAAAAGCGGATAGGGCCATACTTAACGCCGTTAATCTTGCAGGTAACCAATTAAGGATGTCGTCTAGTTTAGCCGAGGCCCAGCCGAACGCTTGATAGCGATTATTTTTATAGCCCACCATGGAGTCAAGTGTATTAACCGCACGGTAGGCCATCGCAAGTGGAGCGCCCCCTAAAAAGGCAAATAATAGAGGAGCGGTAATACCGTCTACCGTGTTTTCCGCTACACTTTCAACCGTCCCACGGACAACTTCAGGCTCATCTAGGTTATCTGTGTCTCTTCCTACAATCATGCCCAACGTTTGACGTGCTTGGGGTAAATCCCCTTTTTTCAAATGAGTATGGATCTTAAGGGCCATCTCTTTTAACCCTTTGATTGCAATCGTGGTTGCAATAAGTAACGTCTCCACCACTGCCCCCACGACAACATGTAACTGATGGGCTAAGTAGACCACGACAAAGGTCGTGACAAAACACCCCACAACGACCACGAGTGTAAGGCCTACCCCTTTCATCCTGCGATGCGAGCCTTTGTTCCACTTCTTGTCAAGTAAAGCAATCCCCCTCCCTATACCGACAACGGGGTGAGGCAGTCGTTTGGGGTCACCAATGATGAGGTCTAACCCAATGGCCGCCATGACAATGGCCATCATAATCATAGGTGATGAACTTATGATCATCATAGCTAACTCCTGTTCTGTCTACGCTTATATTTCTGTATGGCGACGGTGGTCGCTTCGTAAACTAACTGCCCAATCCCTCTCCCTAACGGCGTTCCGGAACCTGCATAGGGCGTCGCTGGGCCTTCTTGTGTGGCAGCGATACACATGCTGTCTGTAGACGTCCCGGTTGCGGGGGTATGTGTATGTGGGTCATGCACACCCTGGTCAATAACAGCTTTTGTTTTGGCTTCTGATGCTGACATCATGGCATTGACAAAGGCACCGTCCGTTAAGTGTGTGTCGCAACATATAAACGTGTTAATTGTGCCTACCTGTGACTGTGGGGCGTGGGCTCGTTTAGAAGTGATGTCAACAGCGTTACCAACCCCGGCGGTGACAAGGGCTAAATAAGCGATTCCCTCAATCTCTTGTTCTAGAACGACGACATCTTGAAGTTGAACGGCGGTCATCATACCAACGGTGTCTTCCACAGGCCATTGTCTTGCCCTTATCCACTGCTGGATATCCGCTACAGGATCAGTACAATCATAGTCCATAGGCACGTGAAAGTTGCATAAATGACGAATCCATTGTAAGCCACTACCCGTCACACCATTAGAGATCGTGCGAACGGGGGCTTTAAAGTGGACATGGACGCACTCGTCACTTTGGCTAACATGATAAAAGTGGCGGAAGTGTGTCTCTCTTCCATTTGATTTTCTAGGAGGCGTGAGCATGAATTGCGGGTGTGGCCATTGTGGATGTGAGAAAGACGACACCTTAACGTCGTATGTCTCTTCTAGGCTTTTCTCCCTTTTTAACTTATGAACAGGTCCGACCTCTTTTAGTTGACCTGCTTTTAATAACCCTACTCGGTCAGAGTAAAGCGCAGCAGTATTGAGATCATGTAGGATAGCGAATACGGTTAACCCTTTTTGGCGTTGCCACTCTTTCAAGAGTTGCAGAACGTGAAAGGTATGATGAATATCTAGGTGGTTGGTCGGCTCATCTAGTAAGACGATCTCGGGCTCTTGCACAAGGGCCTTGGCAAGCAAAACCCGTTGTTTCTCCCCCCCACTCAAAAGTGAGAACCTCTTTTTCTTATATTGAGACGTTTGAGTCAGATTCAATACTTCTTCTATGACCTGGTTGTCTTTTTTTGTCAAGCTAGGAAACCATCCGCTGAGATAAGGGTAACGCCCAAGCGAAACAATTTCTTCTACCGTATAGTCAAAAGCGTGCGTTTGCTCTTGGGTAAGGACGGAGATAAGGCGTGCTTTTTCCTTTTTACTGTAGGACTCTAAAGGTTTACGAGCTAACGTCACACTGCCTTCCGTTACGGATAGTGCACCCGTAAGTAGCTTGAACAACGTCGTTTTCCCGCTCCCATTAGGTCCTAAGAGCGTAAAGAATTCACCCTTCATAATATCTAATGTCACATTTTTTAAGATGGGGGTGTGGTCATAGCCACCCGTTAAACGGTCTATTTTTAATATGGCGTCACTCATGATTTGTCCTCACCACTTTCTCCCGATAGAGTAATAGCGCAAAAACGGGAGCCCCTATCAGAGCTGTAATTACGCCGATGGGTAACTCTTGTGGGGCGATAACCGTCCTAGATATAAGATCCGCTAGCGTTAAGAAAGAGGCGCCTACCAACAAGGATAAGGGTAAAACATGCTTATGATTGGGTCCTACGACGAGACGTACCAGGTGAGGAATGACGAGTCCGACAAAGCCAATCATACCCGAAACGGCCACACAAGCACCTGTCAATAGAGCAGCCCCCAATAGAATCCAGCGCTTCTTCTCCTGGACAGCAACCCCGATATTTTGAGCTGCTTCCTCACCCATAGATAATGCGTTAAGCTCACGTGTGTGCATGAGCAACAGAACGGTCCCCACGATAAAAAAAGGAAACACCAGTTGGACATAGGGCCATTTTCTCATCCCTAAATTCCCCATTAACCAGAATAAAATCTGCCGTAATTCCTCTCCACTAAGAGCGATCACTAAGGCGATAATCGCACTGATAAAAGAACTCATAATAATACCGGCCAAAATAAGGGTCTCTACACTTAGAGTCGGACTCACGAACCGCGTCAATCCGTAAACGAGCATTAAAGCAAGTAGCCCACCTACAATGGCCACAACGGGCAAGGTGAATGTGCCCAGTCCAAATAATGTGAACTGGAAAAAGAGCACACTCACAGCTCCTAGTGCAGCCCCAGAAGATACACCTATCGTGTAGGGGTCTGCAAGTGGGTTACGTAACAACCCTTGGAACGCTGCGCCGGCTAAAGCTAACGCTGCGCCAACGATCGTTGCTAGCAACACACGAGGCAAGCGTATATCCCAGATGATAGCTTCTACATTTGCCGGTACAGGCGTTGCACTCGACACCCCTAGTAACTTGCTATCTAACACTTGTAGAATCATCGGGATGGGGATATAGACACTACTCACAGATAAACCAAGAAGGGCTGTACCTAGTACAAACCCTCCACAAAATAAATACAACCCTATAAGCTTATTCGCCGAATACTTCTGGATAAATGATTGTTGCAAGTGTTTCCACCCCGTCAACCAAACGCGGTCCTGGTCTCGTTACCGTGTCGTTGTCTACATCATAAACACGTTCATTTTCTATCGCAGGAATGTGAGCCCAACCTTCTCGGCCAAGCACTTCTTCCTTGGGTTGTTCAACATAGTAACCATAAGTTGTGACAATTACATCGGGATTTAACTCTACAATTTCTTCTTCTGTTAGATTTGGCCAGCCTTCTAAATGTCCAGCTGCGTTTTCAGCGTTGATATACTCTAGCATTTCGTGAATAAATGTACCGCTACCGCTTGTAAATATATCTGGCGCAGGTGAAATCTCCACCCACACTCGTGCTTCTTCATCAATGCTATCAGCTTTTTCAGTGATAGACGTCAACTTCTCTTTCATGTTATCGACGACTTCTTCCGCACGTTCAACCGTTCCAGTCGCCTGCGCAATAAGTTCGATACTCTCATACGCTTCTTCAAAAGAGCTAGCGTCTGCCACAACGAGTACATTGATCCCAGCTTCTCTGAATGTGTCTAAGACATCCGGAGATTGATTATGTAAATGTTCTGAAGCCAGCAAAAGGTCTGGTGCCATCATCAATACTGTCTCTTCATCGACATCCATGTCTCCAACTTTGTCAACGTCTAGGGCTTCCTCAGGATAATTGCACCATTCTGAGACCCCAATCATTTTGTCGCCTAAGCCTAGAGCGTACGCAATCTCTGTATTACTAGGCAATGTGGATACAATCGTCTGTGGCTCTTCTTCCAATGTCAGCTCGTTACCGACACCATCCGTCATTGTAAGTGGATAACCAACGTCTTGAGACCCACCTGTCTCTGTTTGTTCTTCCTCTTGTCCTTCTTCCTGGGATGTGCCTTCTAAATCACTGGCTACATCTTCTGCACCACAACCTGTCATCATAAGGGCGAATGATAATAATAATGCTAGGAACAAACCTTTTGCTTGCCCATGTTTACCTAATACTCTTGCCATTGTCTTCACTCCTTCAGTAGTCTATCATTCTAGTTCACTAAGACATCGCTTGATGTTGACGCACACAAAAAAACACCTTTCCATTCAGGAGGAAAAGGCGTGAGCTCATAAAGGGATTGAAAGACCTTATCTGTACTTATAGACCATCATAAAGTGAGGTCTATGCTATTAAGAGATAAAAAAGGTCCACCGTTCTCTTTAAGCTTCCTTTTCCCCGAAGGAACTTAAATCTCCCCCATATAGGCAGGTCTCCTGACTTACGCTTCCATGCGCCATCCTCCCCTTCCCGTGCAACGCACAGTGGGTCATGAGGAACGCTCAGCGAATACAGTGGCGGGACCGTGCTGGATTCTCACCAGTCTTCCCTTTTCACCTTATAGTGTTGATACAGGTTCAGCAGTATTCTGCCCAAAAATGTTAAACGCTATAAGGAACCTATAGGGTCTATCTTATGTTTATGAATAAACGCGACATACTCGTTCGCTGCGTCTTTTTGTGTACTCTCATTATACTCGAAACGAATAAGGAATGTAAATCTATTATAACGTTGATATATCCTTCTACTTCCTTAATTGTATCGCTACCTTAAAAGGTTATGAATCATGAACCGTGACAGAGATATGATAACCCGCGTATTTTTTCATATTAATGACGCCATTTTCTAAGATCAGATATTGTCCTTTAATGCCGATTAAGCGATCTTCAATACAAGGCGTTTTATCTAAATTGTATGATTTGATCTTATCGATCTGCTCTAATTGGGGATAAACAATCGCGATCACTTCTTCTTCCCGCAGTAGGAAAGGGTGGAATACCTCAGGTACTTTCTTCAAAATATCTTGACGTACCTGTTCAAGACTCACGTCCGGCAACTCGCCTTTCAACATCTTTCTCCAGTTCGTTTTATCAGCTATGTATTCACTTAAAGCCACTTCCAATTCACCAGCCATCTTCCTCGTGGGTAGCTCGGCAACAGGAACAGCGTAACTAGCCCCCTGGTCCCCCCAGCGTTTTAATTCATTCCCCTTTCGAGTAAGGCCAACTTTAACATCACTACTGACTGCCAAGTAAACGTAATGGGGAACCATGCAATGCTGTTCACCCCATGCTGCATCCCTACACGTTCCTTGTTCAAAGTGACATTCGTGAGGTTTGACAATACAGAGGTCGTTCTCAGGTCTATTTTTAAAACACGGGTAACAGGCACCATTATTAAAGCTCTTTTTTATTTTTCTCCCGCAATAGACACATTCGATGTGCCCCGCAAATTGAATACTGACCGTTTGATTTAAGGCATCATTCATGAATAATGACGCATCTTTAAACGCCAGCGTGTAGTTTAATGGCTCTTCATATTCGTGCTTCAAGCCTTTAAGCATCCCTGTTGCGATCATTGCTTTTACACTCCTTCCCATAGGTATCAATGATGAGACTGTCTGTTGACTTGACCTATCTTGAATATCCTTGAAAATCTTGAACATCCTTAATATCTTGTACATCCTTAATATCTTGTACATCCTCTATATCATGTTCTCTAAAGATGAGACCTGACGTTATCAAAATGAGTAACATGCCACAAATGGCATAATAAATGCTCCCCTCGGCAACGGTATCGATTAATATTCCCCCTACTAAAGGACCTGTCATACTCCCTACAGCAAAGAAAACACCTGCCATCACATTGCCCGTTGGTAATAGACTTTTGGGTAAAAGATCTGCCATATACGTAATACCGAGTGAGAATATGGAGCCGATGCATGCACCAGCGAAGGTGAAAGCCACTAACAATGCAACCTTATTAGATTCGACGATGCTCGCGATCCCAAAAAAGAGTAAACCTAGTAACATCACGATTAATAGTATATTCTTTCTACCATATCGGTCACTGAGCACACCTAGGGGCAATTGCGTGACTAAACTTCCGATTACAAAAGCCGGAAGTAGTATAGAGACCCACTCAACCGTTATACCAGATCGAAGGGCATATACGGGATAGTTGCCATGCAAAGACGCCTCTAGAAAGCCGTACCCAAAAGGCGGCAATAAAGGGAACCAGCTCAAACGTAAAACGGTCTTATATTTATCCCAAGTGCCGTATCCTGCACCTGTTTCAATTTCATTATCTGGCCATTCATTACGCAAACGTAGCAAAAATAACCATGCCAGCGCACTTGTAGCAGAAGCGACGATAAAAGGGAGAAACTCACTGATGTCTAAGAGCCTCGTCATCAACGGACCGATACCAAAACCAGCTCCAAAAGCAAGACCGTAGATGGCGATATTTCGCCCCCTCTTCTCCTTTGTACTAGTGGAGGTGATCCACACCTGCGTGGCAAAATGGAGCATGTTATCCCCTATACCGACAATGACTCTTAGGACAAACCAAAACCAAAACGCCTGCCATATAGGGAACAAAAGCATAGACCCTACCACTAAAAACAAACCAATGATGATCACCGGTTTATAACCGTAACGGCGCACAGGTTTCTCTATAAAAGGAGAGGCGATTAATATCCCTATATATAAAGCTGCAGCATTTAAGCCATTATATGCAGCCGGCACACCGATGCTCTCCAGCATAACAGCTAAAACGGGTAGCAGCATCCCTTGAGAAAATCCGGCAATCCCCACCATAATAATAAGTAACCAAAAACGGTATTGGGCATTGTTCCTATCCTTTACCCGGTTCATACGACACTCCCTCTTCGCTCTAATTTGGCAAAAAAAAGCCCCGAAGAAACTAAGTCTTCAGGTATCATGAGACCATTTGCACTACGGAAAACTAATTCTATCTCTTTTAATACTTCCGTCTAGGTGTTTAATCTTGATGTGAAGCGAAGTCTCTTCAGTTTTGTTTTTGTTTAACATCTTGCATACCCCCATCACATTTGGCACAGGTATACATTAATAATATATCAAATTCTTTTATTGACGTCTATTTATCTGTTTTAATAGTGTATTGAAAATCATCTAGGCCTTAACAGCATTAGTCGTGAATAACCTTCATCACTTGATCCCCCCCCGTAAAGAATAGGACCTAAGTCTTAAGCAACACGTATACACCTTGAAGCTTGACGTCTCCTTTTTCTATCATTGTTGAATGATGTCGAATGATTTTAAGTTTCTATATCGCCATTTTTCACCTCTTGACCTCACTTTTCTATCCTATCCTACCATGTTCCTATTTTTTTGATTGCCCCCTGAAAGATTAAGAAAGGACCGAAACTTTATAGTGCAAAAAACAAAATGGGTATTTGGGAGGTCAAATTAAAATGAAAAAACATATTATTGCTGCATTGGCACTGATCATGGTGTTCTCATCACCAATGGCCGCATTCGCAGATGAATCTACAGAAACGACACAAGAGGTAGAGGTCACACAAGAAACGACAGAACAACAACATGAAGATGCGGAGTCACTGCTTGCAGAACTAAGCGAACTTGCTGAAAGTGTTGAAGGAACAGATGAAAGTGATGTAGACGAAGAAGAAATTTCAGTTGATTCACCAGATTCCTTTATGTACAAAGTGAAAAGATTATATGAAGATTTTGAGATGATTGTCACTTTTAAAGAGGAAAGCAAACTAGAATTATACATTGAAAATGCACAAAAAAGATTACTAGAATTACAAACCCTTGAGGAAGAACTTCAACCAGAGTTCTCTGCGGAACTATACGACGAGTTTATCGAAAACCTTGAAGAAGCACTGAAACTGACAGTTGCATTACAAGAACAAGAAAAAGAAGTTGTAGAACCATTAGTCGAAAAACTTGACGAGGTTGTATCTGATGGAGAAGACATCGTCATGCAAATGGAAGAAGAGATCTTCGTTCAGGATGAAGAAGATGCTACTGAAGAGGTAGAGTCTGATGAAGACTTTGACTTAGAATATGTAGTACCAGCTGTTGTCGCTCATATCGATGTCGAGATTATTAGAGAGTTAAGAGCAGAAGGATTCGGGTTCGGTCAGATCGCTCAAATCGTATCTATGTCTGAATTAAGCGGTGAAGACCTTGACGTTGTCGTAGAAATGGTTCACGAACATAAAGGTATGGGTAAAGTGGCTAAGATGCTCGGATTACACCCAGGAAACCTTATTAAACGAGGTAAAGTAGCGATGGCTGAAGGTGAGGAAGAAGACGCTACAGAAGAGGAAGAGGCGACAGAAGAAGAAGACGCTACTGAAGAAGATGAGGAAGCTACAGAAGAAGAAGACGCTACTGAAGAAGACGAGGAAGCTACAGAAGAGGAAGACGCTACTGAAGAAGACGAGGAAGCTACAGAAGAGGAAGACGCTACTGAAGAAGACGAGGAAGCTACAGAAGATGAAGACGCTACTGAAGAAGATGAGGAAGAAGAAACGGACGAAGAGTATGTTAAATTACCAGCCGTGGTTGCCCACATCGATGTAGAAATTGTACAAGAGTTACGCTCATTTGGATTCGGATATGGACAAATCGCTAAAATTGTAGCGATGGCTGAACTTAGTGACGATGCTGACCTTGTAGATGTTGTACAACTCGTCATCGAACACAGAGGTATGGGTAAAGTCGCTAAGATGCTAGACCTTCACCCAGGTAACCTTATCAAGCGTGGTAAAATTGCGATGCTAGAAAGACAAGCCCTGGAAGATGAAGAAGATGACAGCTCTGATGCAGAGTTAACAACAGAGGAAGATGAAGAAATCAAGGTTTCTAACAAAAACAAAGGTAATAACGGTATTGGAAACGGCAACGGCAAGAACAAAGACAAAGGCAATAAAGGTAAAGGAAATGGCAACGGCAAGAACAAAAACAAAGGCAATAATGGTAAAGGAAATGGCAACGGCAAGAACAAAAACAAATAATATCATCCAGTGAACAAAAAGGAAGCGCCTCGATGGGCGCTTCCTTTTTGTTCTTCTTTTACTTAGTGATTGAACCTGCGATTAAGCTTGTGTTTCCGTTTCTAACTTTTTGAGCGGTTGTGGAGGACAAGATTTCTGCGTCAGACGAGATACAACGATAATCGTGATAAGCCCTGCCACCATAGCTAGGGTTCGGAATGGAAACAACACCTCACCACTTTCGGCTATCATTGGATAAGGTAGAAAGCTCATCAACCCTAGAGAAGGCTCTCCTCCACCAATTCTTAAGAATGCTGACACAGCTAAACCTGCCACTGCCCCGTAAGCATTTGCTTTTTTATCAAATAAGGCTGTTGTTAACTGAGGGAACAGAATACAGAATACTAAATCAGCACATAAATACCATAAGACATACACACTTTCAACATTCAGAGCTATTAACGTGGCGGCTATACCAACCGTGATAATACTACGACGAATCACTTTCTTCAGGTCTACACTCGTGGCTTTCGGTTTAACAAGTGGGCGATAAACATTCCATGCAGCCATAGATGATGCTGATAGAATAGATGAATCCATCGAGGACATAACAGCGGCAGCAACTGCCCCAAGTGCAATGATAGCCACTAACTCAGGCGTCATATAATACATCACATACGCTAGAATCATAGCGGGATTCTCCGGTTCTGTTGTCCCTAATGCTCCCCAGTCCGCGCTAAATCCTGCAACACCAATCATGACCGCAGGAACGGCTAATATAATACATAAGAATCCGGCAGTGATCGAAAGCCACATGGCCGTTTTCTCTGTACGGGCAGAAAGCACTCTTTGGAAATAGACTTGCCATGGAATACCACCAAAGATAAGAAGTAGAGCAAAGTCCCACCAATTCCAGTAATAATCACCCCACTCTGGGTCGTTCCATGCACCAAACGGTGGAAATATAGAGGCAAAGCCTTCCCAACCTTCTTTGTACATGTCCCAGCCTGCACTGAAGCCTCCAATATGACTGAAAGCAAATGGTAGAACAATAAACAACCCTATGATCATAATAAGGATTTGTGCCACGTCAGTCAGTGCCACTGACCACATGCCACCTACAATTGTATAAGCAATGGCGATGATCGCGGATAATATAATTGCAGTGTTGAAATCTAATCCTAGTATCAGGCCAAACGTCGTTCCAAGAGCGGTCAATATAGCCCCACTCCAGAACAGCTCTCCAAGGAGTGCTGGTAGATATAGGAACCCAGCCACTTTCTTTCCGTACCGCACTTCAAGTGGGTCGAGCATGGTCATAAATTCATATCGTCTCATAATTCGGGCGTAAAATATACCGCCGATAATTAAACTTAGCCCATATCCCCAGGGGGCTTGAGCCCAGACGATTCCCCATGCGTAAGTCATCTCGGCTGTTCCTGCGATATATCCACCACCAACCCATGTTGCGGTCATGGTAAACATTGCGACCCATAACGGCATCGATCGACCTGCGACCATCATATCTTGAGCACTATTTGTACGTTTACCGGCCGTTACAGAACCAATATAGAAAATAACAGCATAGAATATGAACATGAAGGCGAGTGCCCCCCACTTCACATCTTTTCCTGTAACGCCAACGAATGCTGCAACGCCTAACAATAGTAGTAAAAATCCTATCATTCCTGCTAGTTGAAATTTTTGCTCATTCTTGTCTATCTTGGGTTGCACCCAATCACTCCTTTTAAAATTTGGTTATCGTGGTCAAAATAGCATGATGAACATGTATCTTACCCTCTACAATTATTCTCTTAGTCAAAAACTGAATACCACCCCCATGTAAAGTTAAAATGATGACTTATCTATATAAATGACAAATCACTACATCACTCATGTCTTTCAGCATCTTTTTCTATCAAGTCAAAGATCCTGCCAGACTCAAAACACCCTACTAATTTCTCGAGGAAATGATAATAGTCTCTCGCCTCTTGAAACTTTTTTTGATCAATTTCAATCTCCCTGATGACTTCGGGCGAAAGTGCTTCACTTTCTAACAATGTTCGATACTCTTTTTCAGCTTGGTCTATTGCTTTAACATTGACATTAATTTCATCTTCCCATTTTTTAATGAAGAAATTAATGAAGTTCTTATAAAAATCTGTTTCTGCTATATATAAATCTTTGCGTGTTCCGGGCTTGTACACACGATGAACCATTTTATTTTCAAGTAATTTCCGTACACCGGTGCTCATGCTTCCCTTACTCATACCCATCTTTGCACCCATCTCATCTAAAGTGATCGGTTCATTATGAAAGTATAGCAAGCCGTACAACATACCCATTGAAGCTGTCACACCATAATGATCCATGGTCTGGGCAATCGCCTCCACGACATGGGCTCTCGCACTTTCTAACTCTTCCTGTTCCTCTTGCAACTTGTTCTGTGCCAGGTTTTCTTTTTCGTTCCCTTCACTTGTCACTTCACATCACTCCCATACTCTTATTTAATAGAAAAGAAGGCACAACTTATCTTCTATTGAACAGATACGAGGTCGCTTTTTATTTAATAGAGCGAATTCATACACTATTCTATCTCTATATATTATTAAGGTCCGTTACGAATTTTTTATCGAACATTTTGTTTGTTTAATACCTTTTAAACAATTTACTCTTATATAATGATAACGGATTGATATAAGATGTCAAATTCCACTCTTTTTCGACCCTGCCAATGTCGTGAGATGATGCTAACAGATCATCTTTTGATAAATTTCAGGGTTGCGAATGATCTAAATTCAATGTTAACATCGATTAGTTCAAAACATTTTATATATATTAATCTTTTGTAAATCAATGTCAAGAGGAGGTTGCCCATGTTACAGAAAAAAATGTACCTTAATGGTGAATGGGTCGATGCACGCTCTGGTGAAACAAGAGAGATTATCAATCCATATAACCAAGAAGTTATAGCTATTGTGCCAGAAGCAGATGTAGAGGATGCTAAGCAGGCGATTAAGATCGCACGCGAAGCATTTGACAACGGTGAATGGTCACATTTACCTGGTGCTGAGCGTGGACATAAGCTATTTCTATTAGCTGAAAAAATAGAAGAAAATAAACAGGAACTTGCTGAACTAGAAACACTTGATACTGGTAAAACAGTCACAGAATCCATCGCAGACATGGAAGATATCGCGGGTGTTTTCCGTTACTTTGCAGGCCTTGCAGATAAGGATGGCGGAGAAGTGATAGAATCCCCAATTCCTCATTCCACTAGTATGGTGGTACGTGAGCCAGTGGGTGTGTGTGGACAGATCACACCTTGGAACTACCCATTGCTTCAAGCAGCTTGGAAACTAGCACCTGCACTCGCGGCCGGAAACACGATGGTCATTAAACCAAGTGAAATTACACCATTAACAACCATTAGAGTGACAGAGTTAATGGAAGAAGTCGGCATTCCAGAAGGGGTTGTCAACGTTGTTCTTGGACCTGGTGCTACAGTTGGAAACGAACTTGCCGAGAGCGAGGAAGTCGACCTTATTTCCTTCACAGGTGGCGGCGCCACAGGTCGTAAAATTATGAAAGCTGCAGCAGGCAACTTCAAAAAAATCGCCCTTGAGTTAGGCGGTAAAAACCCAAATGTTGTTTTTGCTGACGCTGATTTCGAAACAGCAGTAGACCAAGCCCTAAACGCGGCATACTTCCACGCTGGTCAAGTTTGTTCCGCCGGCTCTCGTCTCATTGTTGAGGAAAGCATTAAGGATGCGTTCGTAAAAGAGCTTGTCGAACGTACCAAAGGTGTGAAACTTGGCTCTGGATTTGAAGAGGATACTGAAATGGGGCCACTCATTTCTGCGGAGCATTTAGCGAAAGTGGAACGTTATGTTGAAATTGGTCAAGAAGAAGGTGCCAAACTACTCGTTGGTGGCTCACGCCCAGAAGATCCTGAACTACAAAACGGTTTCTTCTATTTACCAACAATCTTAGACGGATGCACACGTGACATGACGGTCATCCAAGAAGAGATTTTCGGACCTGTTATCACAGTAGAAACATTTAAAACAGAAGATGAAGCGATTGAACTCGCTAACGATTCCAACTACGGTTTAGCAGGCGCCGTTTGGACAAACGATATGTATAAGGCTAACCGTGTCACACGTGCTTTACGCATGGGGACCACATGGGTCAACGACTTCCATCCTTACTTCCCACAAGCACCATGGGGGGGTTACAAGCAGTCTGGTATTGGTCGTGAACTAGGTCATATTGGACTCGAAGAGTATCAAGAGACCAAACACATTTTCCAAAACCTAGATCCACAACCTGTCCACTGGTTTACAAAGAAGTAGAAACCAATGTACATTAAAAAGGATAAGGAAGTCTAAAAATAATTGCTTCTCCCCCTATACAGGGGGAGTTTTTTTATGTCTTAATAAGTGATGTATCCCTCTGCTTCAATCACTTTATGTGCTATCTTACGTTTGAGGGCGATCGTATCTAACTGGTGTGTCCGTGTGAGTTTACGTACGATGGAGAACATTGTCCGCCGCTCATCACCCTCCTCCATTGCTGAAATGCACTCTTTTGCTTTGAGCTCTAATGCTTGCATCGTCTCATGAGCGTACACATCTGTCATGTTGAGCATGAGGCTTGCTTTATCTTCACCTAAACGGTGTATCGCATTTTCGGCTCTTAGCATGGCACTTTCCAGCGCAAAAATGTGTATAACAATATCCGCCACATGAGCGAGAAGCTCCTGTTCCTGTTCCAGTGCTGGTCCATATTTTTTCATCGCTGTACCCGCCACCATTAAAAATAATTTTTTCATCATTTGAGTATAGTGTTTGATACGATTCATCATCTTTCCTTCCAGGTTCACTGGCATGAGCATCATCAGCTCCTCCTGCAACCTCTCACCCGTACTGATGAGGTCTAACTCTCCCTTCATCACTTTGCGTGTTAAAGTTGCCGGTATCAGTAGACGATTAATCTCGTTTGTCCCTTCAAAAATACGATTAATTCTAGAGTCACGATAGATATTCTCGACCTCATATTCATTCATAAAACCGTACCCGCCATAGATCTGTACTGCTTCATCAATCACTTGGTCTAAAACTTCCGAGGCGAAGACTTTGTTAATGGAACATTCAATGGCATACTCGGCAATGGCATCACCGATCGCGCGACCGTCCGACTTGACCTCCTCCGATATATGCCCTAAATTCTGTTCAATGAGTCCTGCTGTACGGTATACCATACTCTCAGCCACATATGTTTGGATAAGCATATTGGCCATTTTGTTTTGGATTAGTGTAAAGCTTGAGATCGGTGTGTCAAACTGCTGTCTTTGTTTGGCGTATTGAATAGAGAGGTCAATGGCTCTTTTAGCTGATCCCACACATCCAGCGGCCAAGCTAAACCGCCCCACATTTAAGATATTAAAAGCAATCACGTGCCCTTTCCCAATTTCACCCAATACGTTCTCAACTGGTACCTTCACGTCATCTAGCAAAAGCGTTCTTGTAGATGAACCTTTGATCCCCATCTTTTTTTCTTCCGGCCCTGTACTGACACCAGGGTAATCACGTTCGACGATGAATGCCGTGAAATCTTTGCCATCTACTTTGGCATAGACAATAAAGACATCTGAAAATGCTGAGTTCGTAATCCATTGCTTCTCCCCGGTAAGCAAAAAGTACTGCCCACACTCAGAGCGCTTCGCCACCGTCTTAGCACTGAGTGCATCGGAACCTGAAGTCGGTTCAGTCAAAGCGTAGGAGGCGACACTGTCCCCTATTGCTAAAGAGGGTAAATACTTCTTCTTCTGCTCTTCATTACCGAAGAAGACAAGAGGTAATGTTCCTATCCCTACGTGCGCCCCGTATGTCAAGGCGAATGAACGTGCCCGGGCAAAGTTTTCTTGTATGATTGTGGCGCTAATTTTATCTAAGCCCACGCCACCGTAACGTTCCGGGATGTTCGCACCGACTAAACCTAACTCCCCTGCCTTTTTCATCAGTTTAACAGAATGCTCAAACTGATGTGCCTCAATCTCATCTAGTACAGGCACGACTTCCTGAGCCACGAAGTCAGACGTCATTTTACCCATCATCATTTGCTCTTCACTAAATGCCTCCGGTGTAAACACATCCTCATACTGACTGTCATGTAATAAGAAGCTGGCTCCTCGCATGGCCTCTTTTTCCATTTGTTGTCCCTCCCCCTCTTTTCCTCACTCAATAAGTTAACTAAATGTATTGTTTAGTTATTGATATTCTGAGGAGAAGAGAATTATTAAAAGATTCATTCCTAACACCAGTCCATTGAATTGAGGTTCAAAGTATATTAAATGACCGTGAGAAACAAAATAAACATAAATAGAAGTGAAGGTGATATAGATGAGTTTAATGGAAGTTTTATTAAGAACCGCGGTAATCTTTGTCGTTTTGTATTTTCTAGCACGTGTGTTAAACAAGAAACTCATATCTCAAATGACTTTCTTTGATTTTTTGGCCGGCATCACGATCGGGTCGATGACCGCTACAATTATATATAATAGGAATGTCCGACTAGATATTGCCATTGCAGGCCTTGTCCTATTTTGCTTCATTGTGTTAATCATCGATATCCTTTCCGTCAAAAGCTTTCGTTCGAGAAAAGTGCTCAATAGCGAACCGACAATATTAATGAAGAATGGAAAGGTGTTAGAAAAAGGGCTTAATATCGCTCGCTTTAATATAGATGAGTTGTTACTGAATCTCCGTAAAAAGGGTGTGTTTTATCTCGATGAGGTTGAGTACGCATTATTAGAAACAGACGGCACTGTCAGCGTATTGCAGAAGCCCCAAGCGCAATATGCAAGGAGACAGGATGTTCAAGTCACTGGCCCCGCAAGAGGATTGCCTGAGGTCTTTATTATTGATGGGCATATACTCCCTTCCGCTTTAGAAGCACGAGGTAAAGATCGCCAGTGGGTCACCCAAGTATTACAGCAACAAGGGGTCCAGCGATTGGAAGATGTTATAGTGGCTCAAGTGGATGCATTAGATCAAGTTTACATTGATGTGAAAAGTGACAATATCTAAGTTTGCATAATCCGTTGAATTTAAAAGTAACACAGCTAATGGTATGGTATTAAACAACGACCACTGTTCTAGAATGACCATAAGTCATGCTCGTTGTCCGCATACTTCTTGCCAAACAAAACAAGCCAGTGAGTCTTTATTAATCATGACTCGCTGGCTTGTTTTTTGAAAAGCTGTGATATCAGCAATGACGTGCAGCTCGCTCAAAACTTATCTCTATTCATCTAAATTCAAACGTATTTCATCCGCTTTTAAGTAATCATTTTCGAACTTATAAGTCACAGTAAAGTCCCCAATAAACCCAGCAGGAGACACTTGTATGGCTTTTGTCACTTTCAGATGATGATTGTCATCAATGTCATAATAAGTTATATTTCCAAATACGGGTTTCTCAAACAAGTGATCCTCTTGGATACCTAAACTTTCAAGTGGTATTTCCACTTTGTGATCGTTAACTTGTATGGCAATATTGTGGTCTGTTTTAGCAACACTTGTATGACTTAATAAGTGGGGTGTTGGGTCTTCTACATGTATAAAAGCAAGATCTTTATTTAAGACTTGTATATGTTTATCTTGTATACCAGTACCCGTTCCGGTTGTTGTTTCAATCACAACTTCTTTTTGACCATCACCCGTTAAGTCAACTGATTCCAGTAAAATATCACGGTTAATAGCATGAAAACCTTCTAACGACTTTTCAGAGTGACTAGTCACGAGTTTAAGACTTGTAAAAATGTTGCCTTGCTTGGTACCTACTATTTTCAAACTATTTTTCTCATTAGTTGCTATGGTTTGTTCGGTATTTTCGCTATCGGTTATCCTCACTTCCTTTGTTTCATTATCCCATTCAACATTTTTTTCAAAGGCTCTCGGCTACAACTCGTATAGGAACTAAGACTCTCCCTTCTAGTACTTGGGGACTCACATCGGTTTCTACTTTTTCCCCGCCTACAAATAAACTGATGGCATTGCTCGCTAATGTAGAAATACCAAAAAAAGAAATGCCAGAAATACTGATGAGTAAAGTTAAGGTCCATAATTTTCTCGTGTTCTCACTCATTTTTTCTCCCCTTTAGAGTATTGTTGTTATCATAGACGTTATTCATAAGAAATAGTTGCATAAATTGGAAAACGGAGGATAAGTAAAGTTTGAGAGGAAAAGGGTATTTTATTAACGTTGATAACACCCATGCCGTGTCGCACTAAAAAGGTATGGGAACAGGCCCATACCTCTTTATTTCTATTCTAATGTTCACTAGCCAACTTCTTTTTGGCCTGTTCAAACTCATCTTGTATCTCTTGACTTGGAGCCCCTTCCACAATGCTGACAGCGTATATCGTGATAGCGGAGAAAATAAAACCGGGTACAATACTATATAATTCATAGCTTGTTCCTTCCCAAAGTATCACGGTTAAACCACCGACGATCATACCCGCCACAGCGCCGGAACCGGTCATACGTTTCCAGAAAAGGGATAATACGACGGCGGGACCGAAAGCGGCTCCGAAACCGGCCCACGCATACGAGACAAGCTCCAGTACGCTACCTTCTTCCCAGGCAAGGTAGACGGCAATGAGGGCAATGAGAAGAACAGCCAAACGGCCAATCCAGACTAATTCCTGTTCTGACGCATCACGGCGAACAAATTGACGATAGAAGTCTTCCGTTAGCGCACTAGAGGATACGAGCAATTGCGAATCAATGGTACTCATAATCGCCGCTAGGACAGCTGCTAGTAAGAAACCGGCGATCCACGGATGGAACGCATACTGAACTAACTCAATGAAGACCTTTTCCGGATCACCTAGAGGTGTATCGGTACCAAAAACGGCGATGCCAACGAAACCAACCATAATGGCACCATAGAGAGAGAGCACCACCCACACAATAGAGATCAGTCTCGCTTTACGTACTTCTTCGGGCTTACGAATGGCCATAAAACGGGCTAATATGTGTGGTTGACCAAAGTAGCCTAACCCCCATGCCAGAGCAGACACGATACCGACCAAACTGAGTGTGTTAACGGTCGTCCAATCTCCATTCTCGTCTAAGCTGACATCCATGGATACGTCGAGCAAGTCTGGGTTAGCCGCACCAATCTGAGCAAAGATTTGGCCAAAACCGCCTAGTTCAACAATAGCGATAATCGGGGCCACAATAAGGGCAAGAAACATCAATATACCCTGGATAAAGTCCGTCCAACTTACAGCTAGGAAACCACCTAAAAATGTATAGGCAATGATAACAATGGATCCGATAATAAGGGCGGTATGGTATTCCATGCCGAAAGTGGCTTCAAACAGTTTACCCCCTGCTACAAGGCCAGATGCTGTATAGAATAAGAAAAATATTAATATAAATACGGCAGATATGATACGTAGTATGTGACTTTTATCGCGAAAACGATTCTCAAAGTACTCAGATAGTGTGATGGAATTACCGGCTAGCTCGGTATAACGACGCAATCTTTTGGCGATGTAACGCCAGTTTAACATTGTTCCCGTCGCTAAACCGATGGCGATCCATATGCTCCACATTCCCATACCTGAAGCGTATGCAGCACCCGGTAAGCCCAGGAGTAACCATCCACTCATATCACTCGCTTGGGCTGATATGGCAGCAACCCAGCTGTTGAGTTTTCGGCCTCCTAAGACATAATCCGATAATGTATTGGTCATTCGATATGTAATAATTCCAATCGCTAGCATTATAACAAGATATAGAAGAAAGGCAATATAAGTTGCTTCAACCGATTCCATTATTCTTCTCCAGCTCCTTCCTTATAGTACGAAATAATGGCCCAAACGATGAGTAATGGCATCGGGACGAGCAACCAGAACCAAGTGGCTAGGGTTAGAGTATTATGATCCATCCGTATTCATCTCCTTCTTCTATAATATTTGCTTCATACTAGATGTATATACCCCGTATAGTAGGATATAAAACTACTTTTTTAACATCCCTTTTATAACAAACCCTACATTGGCTGGCCGCTCGGCTAATCGCCGCATAAAGTAACCGTACCAGTCATTGCCATAAGGGACATAAACCCTAACCCGATACCCTTCCTTTACCAATTGTTTTTGTAATTCAGTCCGTATGCCGTATAACATTTGAAATTCGAACTGATCTAAAGGTATATGTTTTTCTTTTACGTAAGATTTCGTATGGGCAATCATGGCCTCATCGTGTGTGGCAACCGCAGCGTATAGCCCTTGGCTCAACTGGCGCTCCACAATTTTTTTAAAGTTATCGTCAACGTCTTTCTTATCTGGATAGGCCACTTTGGGAGATTCTTTGTAAGCACCTTTGACTAGCCTAAGGTTTGTACGCCACTCGGCAAGACGTTGTACATCCTCCTCGCTGCGATACAAGTATGACTGTATGACGAGCCCTACATTATCATATTTTTCTCGAAGCGCCTCGTAAATATCGAAGGTCATCTCTAGGTGAGCGTAATCCTCCATGTCAATACGAACAAAGTTACGATGCTTCTGGGCCACGGACAATATTTTTTCCATGTTAGATAGACACAGATCTTTGGAAATGTCTAATCCCATTGATGTCAACTTTAAGGAAAGATTGGAATCTACTTTCTCCCGAGCCATTCCTTCTAAGGCATCCATGCAGTGTTCTGCCATCATAAAAGCCTCTTGTTCATTGTGCACAAATTCCCCTAGGTGATCAATCGTCACTTTCATGCCTTGCGCATTCAAGTCTTTGATTGTCTGCAACGCAGATTCAAGGCTCTCCCCCGCTACAAACTTGCCAGCACCAAAGCGAAGGCCATACTTTTTGGCTAACCGATTAAAAAGACCATTTCTCCCCATGTACAGAAAAAAATTGCGTAACAGTTGCTCCATTTTGCATCTCCCCATCTTTGTAAGAAATAATAAATATATATGATTGCGTTGGACTTAAATGAACGTTTAAGTTTAGACATCTCTGTCCTACACTACTGGCGCTATAAGCGCCTCAAGTACAAATAATTACTATAAGGAGAGGAATGAAAGCGCATTCTTACCTCCATGTTCAGTATACTATATTTTAGAGAGACACAGAACAGACAATTGTCGATAAACGTAAAAAAAGAAAGACTAATTTAATCTGACTGACTAAGTTAGTCTTTCTTATATCATAAAGTGACAGTTATCATGCCTAAAAGATGATCATCATGCCTAACACTCGTGAAAATCACTTGGGGTGTTATAGATGATTAAAGCCCTATACTTGTGTTGACACCTTTTTCTCTGTTCGTGCTTCAAACCAATTGATGATGTGATCTAACCTTTCTAAACGATGCTGAGGTTTACCGGAGCGGGACAAATCATGATTTTCATCAGGGAAACGCACAAATTTGGTCTCTACACCTAATCGTTTTAAGGCCACATACCATTGCTCTGCCTGTTCCATAGGGCAGCGTAAATCTTCTTCACTATGCACAATTAAGGTTGGGGTCTGGACATTTTTAGCGTACCGCAAAGGAGAAATAGCTAGAAGTTTCTCTTCATCTGCCCAAAGGTCCGCTTTGCCATGCTGATACCAAGTGAAGAAATATCCGATATCACTCGTGCCGTAAAAACTGTGCCAGTTACAGATACTCCGTTGTGTGACGGCCGCTTTAAAACGATCGGTCTTTGTCACGATGACATTAGTCATATACCCGCCATAACTACCACCAGTGACAAATAACTGATCTGTATCAACGTAGTCCTTGTTCTCGATGACATAATCGACACCAGCCATTAAGTCTTCATAGTCCATCCCACTATAATCTCCAACGACAGCCCGAACAAAATCATGTCCGTAACCGTGACTACCACGAGGGTTAGTATAAAGGACGACATAGCCTTTGGCTGCCATGAGCTGCATCTCATGATGTAAGCCATTACCGTACGCTGTATGTGGCCCACCGTGAATCTGTAAAATAAGTGGATACTGTTGCCCTTCCTGAAATGGGTAAGGTTTTAGAAGCCACCCTTCTATTTCAAGACCGTCTGTGCTCGTATATTTTATCTGTTCAGGCTCGCTTAAGGCAATCTCGCTTAGCAAAGGGCCGTTCCAATCCGTTAATTGTTGCCTTTCGTCCACACTGTCTAGATCCTGCACCACTAAATCACCTGTTGATTGGGGATGACCAAGCACGACAACAGCACGCTGTTCATTAATCAAATCAAAAGACGACACATTGGCCTGTGCAGGGGTCAGGGCCTCTGACACTTGGCCTTCAATATTCGTTTTAAATAGTTTGCAGTCTCCACCTACGGTCGCGTAAAAATAGATGTCTTGGCTATCTGGGCTCCATATTAACCTTAGGACTGCTGTATCATATTTTGCGTCTACCCCGACAAGATTACCGACAGGGTGGTCCAAGTCAGACGTTAGCTTATGTGCTTTTCCGCCTGTCGTGGGGACGAGCCATACTTCAACATTCCCGGAGCTCATCCATCCACGATTGTGCCCGGCAAAGGCCACCCATTGACCATCAGGGGAGTAGGTTGGACTCGTGATTATACCGTTCCCCTCATACAGTAAATTTTCCTCCCCAGTGGCTAAATCAAACTGCCACAAGGATGGTATTTGACGTTCCTCAATATCCTGATCCTTTGAACCAACATATAAGACCTTTTTGCCGTCTGGTGAGAAGCTTGGCTGCGTAAAATCATACGTTTCATCCGTTAATCTCGTCCATGTCTGATCCTCAATGCTAAAGAGATAGACTTGTTTACGTTTGTCATCATGGATACCTACACCATCCGCTTTGTATCTAAGGCGTGTAATTTCAATCACGTCGCTTTTCTTATCCTCATGACGCCCTGAGTCTTCCCCAGTGGCATTCGTCTGTGTATCCGACGTTGTTTCAGCATCTCCCTTCGTGGTGATGACCATACGTTTACCGTCAGGTGACCATTGATACTCTAACACACCGTTTGGCACGTCTGTAAGGGGCTTAGCTTCTCCACCGTCAACTGGAAGTAACCAAATTTGTTTTTTTCCTGTCCGATTAGATAAAAAGGCTAGTGTCTTGCCATTGGGTGACCACTTCGGTGTGGTGTCTCTTATTAATTGATCCGCTTTATATTGATATGTATAAGGTCGACCTTCATCCTCTAAGTCTGTGACATATATAGAAGAGTAGTAACCATCTTTTTCTCCATCAATCTGTGTTAAAACGTAAGCTACGCGAGTGCCATCTGGTGATGTTTGTGGATCACCGACAAATTTAAACTTTAGTAGATCCTCGGCTGTGATCGCTCGTTTCCCCAATTTCGTCTTCCCCCTCGTTTCAATTATCTGAATATCTTTTATTCTAACATTTCGCACAGCGAAGTAAAATACTCTCTATTCACGTGCCCGTTGTTTTCGCTCTTTTTTGGCCCTTTGACGCCCTTGATAAACCAAGGCTAGGACGACAATAACGCCAACGACAGTTAGAATAACATAAGCATTGTGAGAAATATATTGCCATAGGGCATGACCCTCCATGATTACTACTCCTTTCCTTTCGTACTGAAAACTAGATGAAACACGACTTAAAATATGGTCTAACGGCCTCATTAAAAATTCGGCGACAGCAGAAAGCCTCTTCTTTACGAGAAGAGGCCTCATCTGTCACTTATAAGCGACCGCCTTAATTATAGGGGCGATCATCATCCTCATCGTCTTGACTATGTCCATACATCTGCTCAATCATGTCCATATCGATTTCTTTCTTTGCTTTATTCATCATTTTTCTAGCGCCACGGCTGGTTTTGTTCATCGTCCGATCCACCTGCTGTCTAGAGCGATCGACCATACCTTCAACTTCGTCTGCGACACCGGCCGAGTCTTTACCAAACATGGCTAGCATCGGGCAGTAGCGCGTCACGCCTTCAGCCACTTTCATGGCGGATGCCATCGTCACGAAAAAGCCTGTGTTACTGTGAGGACGTCGGATCATTTCAGATGTTCCCCAAGCGACCCCTGTGAGACCAAACATCAATCTCATGTATGCGTCTATTGTATTAACATTTTTCTTCATTGATGAAATCCTCCTGTGGTTCGCATTTTTCGTTAGTATGTGTTACTTAAATGAAATCATGTACTGAAAAATTCAGTGCTTTGTCATATACATATGCAGTTCACTTGATCATTTCATGTAGAATAAGGGATAATGAGACTATTGTGAGTAAGTAGGTCAATACTAAATGATAAGAGATGTTTGAAGAAATGAGGGTTATAGCTGAGATGTCTTATAACGATACTTTTATACGTGCTTGTCGAAAAGAGAAAACGGATTATGTACCGGTGTGGTATATGCGTCAAGCGGGACGTTACGACCCGGATTATATGAAAATCAAAGAGAAATACTCTTTGCTTGAAATTTGTGAGCAACCAGAATTAGCAGCTGAGGTGACCATGCAACCGGTGAATAAATTAGGGGTAGATGCTGCTATTCTGTATTCGGATATCATGAATCCAGTGGCCTCTATTGGCATTGATTTTGACATTGTTAAAAATGTCGGACCCGTTATTGAGAACCCAGTGCGTACTATGGAAGATGTGCGTAATCTTAAGCCTATACAGGTAGAGGAAGACCTTGGGCACGTTTTAGAAACTATACGCATCCTTGATCGTGAGCTTACCATTCCTTTGATCACTTTTGCAGGCGCACCTTTTACGATTGCGAGTTACATTGTTGAAGGAAAGCCTTCTAGGAACTATTTGAAAACGAAACAGATGATGTACAGTGCGCCAGACGTATGGGATGCCCTAATGAAGCAACTGGGTGATATGATTACGAAGTATTTGCAGGCACAGATCCGTTCGGGTGCGAAAGCGATTCAACTTTTTGATAGCTGGGTTGGCGCGTTAGCTCCTAAGGATTTTGAACGCTATGTCCTGCCTACGATTCGTCAGATTTTTGACGCTTTAAAACATGAAGATATCCCTAAAATCTACTTCCCAGGTGTGAGTTCTGGGGAACTATTACCGAGCTTAGCATCATTACCGGTCGACGTGATCGGTTTAGACTGGCGTGTATCCATATCTGAAGGAAGAAGAAGACTCGATCACCGTTTTGCCGTTCAAGGCAACCTAGATCCTATGGTCTTAAACGGTCCCGAACACGTGATTAAGCAATATGCGAAAGAAATAATAGATGAAGGTATTCTTGAACCTGGCTATATTTTTAACCTTGGGCACGGATTGTTCCCTCAGGCTTCCGTTGAGAAGTTAAAGGTGCTCACGGCTTATGTTCAAGAGTATTCAAAAGAAGTGCTCAAGTAGAGAGGATGATTTGAATGTCTAAAGAAACCATCGGTGTGTTAGTGATGTCTTACGGAACACCTGAGAGTATGGACCAAGTTGAGGAATATTACACCCATATTCGCAGAGGCAACCCTCCAACGAAAGAACAGTTAGACGAGTTAGAAGAACGCTATGAGGCTATCGGTGGATTTTTCCCACTTAGACAGAATACCAATCGTCAGGTGGAGGCCCTACAAGCTCTTTTGAACGAGGATCATGCTTCTGAATATAATTTCGTTTGCTATCAAGGCTTAAAACATGCGCGTCCGTACATTGAAGATGGCGTGAAGCAAATGGCAGCTGACGGTATAAAGCGTGCAGTGAGCATCGTTCTTGCGCCCCACTACTCCGTTATGAGTATAGGGACATATAACAAGCGCGCTCATGAAACAGCACAAGAAGTCGGGATAGACCTCCTGTCTGTCGACTCTTATCATTTGCATCCCGCGCTTATTGATGCCCATGTAGATAGAGTCAATGAATCGTTAGCACAGTTTGAGGGTAACAAAGAAAGTGTCCGCCTCATTTTTACAGCGCATAGCTTACCGGAGCGGATACTCGAGATGAACGATCCTTACGTTGATCAAATGCATGAAACGTCCAATGCGATCGCTAAGCGAGTGGGGACTGCCAATTGGCAGTTTGCTTGGCAAAGCGCAGGTCAAACGGCCATGCCTTGGTTAGGTCCTGATATTTTAGACGTGTTAGAAAAAATCAATAAAGAAGAACAAGTCGACAAGGTTCTGATCTGTCCCATCGGTTTCGTATCCGACCACTTAGAAATCTTATATGACATCGATATCGAATGTAAGGATCTTGCCCAAAAGCTTGGCATGCATTTAGAAAGAACACGTTCACTTAACACTGACCCTCAGTACATTGAGGTTCTTACAGATAGTGTTTACAGTAAGATAGAAAAGGAATGACAAAAATGGCGAAGAACATTGTCATTGTAGGGGGCGGCATTACGGGCTTGAGTGCCGCCTTTTACGCGTCTAAATTTGCACAGGAAAAACAAATCCCCGTCAATATTACACTCATTGAAAAGGCACCTGCATTAGGGGGAAAAATGCAAACGCAGTATCGCGACGGTTTTACCATTGAACGTGGACCGGATTCTTTTCTTGCTCGTAAGCGACCGATGATTGATCTCATTCAGGACCTTAATTTGACTGATCAACTGGTCGGAACGGATAGCAAAGCCAAAAAGACGTATATTCTTCACAATGGAGAGTTGCATCGCATCCCTGCTGGTTCCGTTTTAGGCATCCCGACAGCGATGGGGCCTTTTTTCAAAACAGGATTGATTTCTCCTGCCGGAAAGTTAAGGGCTCTCATGGACCTTATACAACCGAAAGGGGAACACACGTCAGACGAATCTTTGGGACAGTTTCTAGAGCGGAGACTAGGCAAAGAAGTGGTTCAACACATCACGGAACCGTTACTGTCAGGGATTTACGCTGGAGAGATGAGCAAATTGAGTCTCATGGCTACATTCCCACAGTTTCGTTCTGTTGAACAGAAACATCGCAGTCTTATTCTGGGGATGAAAGAGAATCGAAAAAATCAAACGGCACCTCAAGACATTCCGGGTGTACCCAAAGGGACCGTATTCCTTAGTTTAAAAGGCGGGTTATCCAGTCTTATTAAAGCTTTAGAACAGCAACTCTCTCCTCAAGTGACCGTCTTAACGGGTCAACAGGTCTCCGCCATACAAAAGCATGGCGATGTTCAAGATGAAAATACAGCTGATTTTCACCCATACACTGTTCGGCTCGATAATGGTACAGAATATCAAGCGGACAACGTGATTCTGACAACACCACCGCCTCAGGCCGCCACTTTGTTAGCGCCTTTCGATGTAGGTGAGGCTTTACAAAACGTTTATTACGTCTCAGTTGCCAATGTCATTATGGCTTTCGAGAAAAAAGATATTGCCAAACCGCTTGATGGTTCTGGGTTCCTCGTACCACGGAGTGAAGGACGGCACATCACCGCCTGTACTTGGACATCTACTAAATGGGCTCACTCAGCACCAGAGGACAAAGTGCTAGTGCGATGCTACGTCGGTCGTAGAGGGGATGAATCCATAACCACACTTCCAGAAGATGAACTGGTGAAAAAGGTACGCCAAGACATGAAAGACTTGATCGGGTTAGAGGCTGAACCCCTTTTCTACGAGGTGAATCGCTGGCCCCATGCCATGCCGCAATATCCTGTTGGGCATGTCAACATGGTCAAGGACGTGCGGAAAAAGCTTGAACAAACACTCCCAGGTGTGTTCGTCACAGGGGGGGGGTACGGTGGTGTCGGTCTCCCCGATTGCGTTCACCAAGGTAAGACAGTCGCAGAGCAAGCCCTTAGTGTTGAAGATTCATAATACAAGATTCTGATTCTTAATGGATTCCATAAAGGGGTTCACATAAAGGGGTTCACATCGTACCTGTGAAAACGATAGTCATTTCTGCATGGCTAGCGACTGTAGGGTGTCGCAGAGCGTTAAATGAAGATGAAGACGCTCAGAAGACGATTAATTTCCCCTATAATCAAGAAAGGAAAGAACGGGATGTGTTCTTTCCTTTCTTTGTCTTATTATTACGATTGAAAAAGATAAGGTGTAAGGGACATGAATGTCTTTCG